>DXDC01000115.1 GCA_019115685.1 Candidatus Agrococcus pullicola | reverse complement strand
CATGCAATGCTTGCAGCATGACGCCGATCCCCTCTTCTCCGACGACACGCGGCAGTCGACCGGCTCGCTTCGGTGTCTTCAGTCTTCCGACAGAGCTGCCGGACTCTTCCAACCAACCACCGAACTGTCGTACCGACGCTGATCGTCTTGCGAGGGTTGACGCCGAGAGACCGGCCTCGCTCGATTCGTACAGCCAATCGCGAACCAGGTCGATCGGAAGAGGCGGAACGTCTCCGAGCCCATGCTCAGCGGCGTGATCGGCCAGTGATCGAAGGTCGCTTCTGTATCCCTTGATCGTGTGTTCGCTGAGGCCGCGCTGAACGCGCAGGTGTCCTGCGAATCGTTCGATTGCGCTCTGAAAGTCCATGTCAGCGTTTTCTGCTGAACCATTCGCGCCGAGCTTCCGGGTCCAATGCGTCCAGATCGGACAGGAGTTCTTCGGGCAGGGGTTCGTGCCCTGGATACTCGCGGGACGGCACGGTCCAGTGCGTTATGGTGTCTCCGACTTCCAAGAGCGAGAACGCTTGGCTGTCGTCGATACCACGCATCGACGCGGGGCTCGTACTCAAGTCATCGACGTAGCTGATTGCTCCTGCGACCGTCACGGGAACACCGGCGAGCGTGCCTCCTCCCTGCACGTGCAAATGACCGCAAAGTATGTGGCGCACATCCGTACCCCGAATAACATCGGCAAGGAGTTCGTCATCGACGAACTCGAGCAGTCGCATGACATTCGTCCGGTACGGGATGGGAGGGTGATGCATGGTCAGCACTGTGCCGCGCGGCGCTGGTGTCGCAAGTTGCCGAGCGAGCCACTCCGCCTGACCATCATCGAATCCACCGTGGTGATAACCACCCAGTGTGCTGTCCAAGGCGATGATGCGCAGTCCGTCAACGTCGAAGACGGCATCGAGAGGGTTCTCCGTCGGTGCCCGGCCGAGAAGGTGCTCGGCCATCGGCGACCGCTCGTCATGATTTCCAGGCGTGAAGACGAGGGTCGCGTCGAGCTCCCGCGCCACTGCTCCGAACATCCGCGCAGCTGTCCGATACGCCTCCGGCTCCGCCCGGTCCGCAACATCTCCGCTGACGACAATGGCTGATAGTGGCGCATCCTGGCCCTGGACGGTGACTCGCAGCCGGTCGAGTGCTTCCGTGAGTCGCTGCTCTGTGTCAACAAGGCCGCCGATGAGTCCGGGGCCGTGCTCATCGCCAGCGATGAGGTGCGTGTCCGTGAAGTGCGCGAGTGTCATCGCAGGAGTCGGGTGCTTGCCGTAGCCCATGTCCCGATGGTATCGATCCGGGCGGCGGCATTCAGAAGACACACTGTCGGCTAACTCTCGAGAAATGGCTCCACAAGATGCTTCCTACCCGATCCCGACGGCGCGTAAGGAGCCTGTACCAGCGCTAGGCCCGTCTCGGAGTTCCCTTCAACGATGCATGCTCCTTCTGGTTGGATCGCGACGTCCCAACCGATGTAGTTCACATCCGATTGCATGCTCATTGCGTTCACCGCGATATCGACGACCTGGTCCCAGTGCGGGACCTGGAATCCGATGAAAGGCTTGCCCGAATAAGGGTGAGACTCGTATACGGTGCCCGTCTTATCGATCGCGGCAGTAAGGATTCGTCCCGTATCGAGGTCCACGTCGCAGACCATGCCACCACCACTGAAGTTGTCCGTGATGCCCTGATGCCCGAAGCGCATTGGAGCTGAGATGACGTGCACGCCCTCACTGTCCTGCAGCGCGATGACACGTACCGTGTTGATCGAGCGTGGATAGAAATCCCGTACCAGCGCGTGCTGCTGAATCGATTCCTCGACAATAAGCCGATTCCGCGACATGAGGTCGTTATAGACGCTTCGAAGCTCATCCCGCGACCGAGGCAGGTCGACGATGAACGCTCCCGATCCGTGTCGAGCTCGGAGCGGCTTGCAGAACACGCTGTCGAGCCCCTCAACGAAGGTCAAGAACTCATCGAATGACGTACCCCGATTCAACCAGAATCTGCGCTTCGTGAATTCACCGTACTTCTTGAAGAATTCATCTTTTCTGGCGATCGTAGCGGCGCTTGCTCGATCGTTGTACTTGCGGACAAGCGCATTGCTGTGTCTCTGCGTCAGGAACCGAGCCAGCTGAGACTCCGAAAGGTTCCATGCTTGATAGCACATGTAGTACGCGGGGCCGATTCCGTACTCGGTCTGCACGTACGCCATGTGCTCTCTCACTTTTCGCTCCGACCATCCCGACTTCCGGGAAGCGCTTTCACGATTCTCTCGCTGAATTTCGTTAATGAAGTGCACATCAGCTGCAATTTCCTCCGAACGCTTCGAGAAATATCCCCGAACCGCAAACTTCTGAAAATCGACTGTCGGCCATTCACTCTTTGTCGAACGCATTCTCGATTCCGCTTCGTCGATATCGCAACCAGCTTCGAAGCAAACCTGCCGCATACGAATAGCCTCGCGGTCGAGATACTGCAGAACTGCGCTGCGGCGCTGATCCTCTGAACCGCAACGATGGAGTTCTAATCGAATGAATTCGCTGTACTCGATGCCGAATCTTCGCCGAAGGTCCTGCATGATGGCGAAGGCATGTTCATACGAAGACCCAGTGGCCCTTGCGACAGCAGCCACGCGCTCATCGCGATTTCGCAGTAGGTCGAGATCGGACGGAGGAAGCCGGTAGAGCGAGTTCTGCACGTACGATTCCGGAGCGATGCCGTAATGATCTCGCACGAACTCAACCTGCCGCAGGCTTTCGCTGTGCGACTGACCGGTGGACAGCCTCACATAGGAAGCGGCGGCGTCGAGCTCATTTGTTTCCATTGCGCTGCAATCCGTGGGCTAACCAGTGTCGCCGACAAAGTGATCGTTCTGAGGGAAGTGATTTCGGAAGACTTCGAAC
>DXDC01000114.1 GCA_019115685.1 Candidatus Agrococcus pullicola | reverse complement strand
AGCAGCCCATCACGGCCCGGCAGCAGTGAGATGAAGGCTCCGAACGAGGCGATCTTCACGACCGTGCCGAGGTAGCGCTCGCCGATCTCCGGGACCAGCGGGTTTGCAATCGCGTTGATCGCCGTCCGTGCTGCCTCAGCAGCGGGACCGTCCGTGGCGCCGATGAACACCGTGCCGTCGTCCTCGATCGAAATCTGCGCGCCCGTGTCGTCCTGGATCTGGTTGATGGTCTTGCCCTTGGGCCCGATCACCTCACCGATCTTGTCGACGGGAACGGAAACGCTGATCACGCGAGGAGCGGTCGGAGCCATCTCGTCGGGAGCGTCGATTGCCGAGTTCAGCACGTTCAGAATCGCCGTCCGAGCCTGCTTGGCCTGCGTCAGTGCACCCGCCAGCACATCCGAGGGGATGCCGTCCAGCTTCGTGTCGAGCTGAATAGCGGTGACAAACTCGCTCGTACCCGCGACCTTGAAGTCCATGTCTCCGAGGGCATCCTCGGCTCCGAGGATGTCCGTGAGCGCCGCGTAGCGGGTCTCGCCATCGACCTGGTCGGAGACGAGTCCCATCGCGATGCCCGCAACCGGGGCGCGCAGCGGAACACCCGCGTTGAGCAGCGACAGGGTCGATGCGCACACCGAGCCCATCGAGGTGGAGCCGTTCGAGCTGAGCGCTTCGGACACCTGGCGGATCGCGTACGGGAACTCCTCACGGCTCGGCAGAACGGGCACCAGGGCGCGCTCGGCGAGCGCACCGTGACCGATCTCGCGACGCTTCGGACTGCCCACGCGCCCGGTCTCACCCGTCGAGTACGGGGGGAAGTTGTAGTGGTGCAGGTAGCGCTTGCTCTTGACGGGGTGCAGCGAGTCGAGCTGCTGCTCCATCTTGAGCATGTTGAGCGTTGTGACACCCATGATCTGGGTCTCACCGCGCTGGAAGATCGCAGAACCGTGAACGCGCGGGATCACGGCGACCTCTGCGTCGAGCGGGCGAATGTCTGCGACACCGCGACCGTCGATGCGAACGCCGTCGGTCAGGATGTTGCCGCGAACAACCTGCTTCGTGACTGCCTTGTACGCGGCGGAAACCTGGCCTGCAACGGCCTCGTCGACCTCGCCTGCCTCGACCTTCGCGAGTACCTGCTCCTTGACCTGCTCCTTGAGCTTGTCGTCAGCTTCCTGACGCTCGGCCTTGTCGGCAATGCGATAGATGTCGCGAACTCCCTCGAGCGAAAGCGACGAGACGAGCTCGAGTGCCTCATCCGAGTACGGCGGGAACAGCGGGTATTCCCTCTGCTCCTTCGCCGCGGTCGCGGCGACCTTCGCCTGCGCTGCAACGAGCTCCTTGATGAATGGCTTCGATGCCTCGAGGCCTGCGGCGACGACCTCTTCGGTCGGCTTCGTGCCGCCCGCCTGGATGAGTTCCCAGGCGTTGTCGGGCGCTTCAGCCTCGACCATCATGATCGCGACGTCGCCGTCTTCGAGCACGCGCCCGGCGACGACCATGCTGAAGACAGCCTCGTTCAGCTGCTCGTGCTTGGGGAACGCAACCCACTGGTCTTCAATGAGCGCGACGCGGACGCCTCCCAGTGGACCGGAGAAGGGCAAGCCGGACAACTGCGTCGACATGGACGCTGCGTTGATGGCGAGGACGTCGTACAGCTCGTCGGGTGCGATCGACAGAGCCGTGACCACGACCTGCACCTCGTTGCGCAGCCCCTCGACGAACGAGGGGCGCAGCGGGCGGTCGATGAGACGGCAGGTCAGGATGGCTTCGGTCGAGGGCCGTCCTTCGCGACGGAAGAAACTGCCGGGGATCTGTCCCGCGGCATACATGCGCTCTTCTACGTCAACCGTGAGCGGGAAGAAGTCGAAGTGCTCCTTCGGCTGCTTCGAGACGCTCGTAGCGCTCAGCAGCATGGTTTCGTCGTCCAGGTACGCGGCGGCCGACCCCTGCGCCTGCTGCGCAAGACGGCCGGTCTCGAACCGGACGGTACGAGTGCCGAAGCGGCCATTGTCGATGACGGCTTCTGCTGATGTGATTTCGGGACCCTCCATAGTGGGCCTCTCCTCTCTGCGATTGCTTCGACGCGCGCCGCAGGGAACAGAGGCTGACCTCCATGGTCTGGTCATCAGTAGAAAACCGCGATGCTCTCCGCATCGAGATTCACCACCAACGACCAGCTGCGGTGCGTGCGCGTCCGGAGCGCTCTCATGAGCGTTCCATACGCCATGCTATCAATACATGCCCAGAATCAAGGATGCTGGGCGGTTTGTCTGCTTTCCGCCGCTTTGCACCCGCGCACCTGGGTGCATGCCCGAACCGCATTCCTCATCCATTCCCGGGACGCAGAAGACCTAGACCGGCGAAAAGACCCCGCACTTGGAGTGCGGGGTCTTTCTATCGAGTCGTCGAGGCGTTTAGCGGCGCAGGCCGAGGCGCTCGATGAGCGAGCGGTAGCGCTCGATGTCGACTTCCTGCAGGTACTTGAGGAGACGACGGCGCTGGCCGACCAGCAGCAGCAGACCACGACGCGAGTGGTGGTCGTGCTTGTGGTCCTTCAGGTGCTCGGTGAGGTGCTTGATGCGAGCCGAAAGGATCGCGACCTGCACCTCGGGGCTACCCGTGTCGCCCTCGTGGGTTGCATACTCGGCGATGATCGCCTGCTTCTTCTCTGCGGTAATGCTCATGCGATTCCCTTTCGTCGCAGCGCGGCGCAATCACCCGGTGCGATTGCTCTCTCCATCCGCGGCCGATACACGGCAACCTGCCAATGATAGCAGGTCACAGGGCACGCGGGCACCTCCGCTAGTGCAAGCTCGGCGGTTGCCGCAGTGCCGCTCCCGGCTGGCCCATTGTCATGTCACCGCTGGATGCCCGCAACAGTTCCTGTCGCAAGCTCGAGAAGTAGGTGAGCGAGTCGGCCTCTTGGCCCTGATTCTCCCGATAGCCTCCCCCGACGACAGTCCTCTGCCGGTTGAAGGCCAGTCGCGTAGCAGCCTGAATGTACTTGGTCATGACACTGCGGACGCCCCGGCGCTTCGCCCACTCGAGCAACTGGGCACGGCCGTCCGTGTTCGAGAGCCTGTGGGCCTCTTCCAACGACAACCAGCCTGCCTCAGCGTACTCGCTCAGGCGCTTCTTGGTCGTTTTCGCCTCCGATCTCGTCAGGAACACCACGACGAGGGCCGAGCCAACGGCGATGGGGACCTGAATGACGAAATAGCCGACGTAGAACAGGTTGCCCAGCAGAAGAGCGCTGCCGTTCCAGAGCATGTGCAGAAATGCCGAAACCGCCCAACCGGCGGGGAACATCGCGAGCGCCCAGATTCGGCTGCGGTGCGCGACGAGCCCCATGAGCAGACCGAACCCCATAGCGGTGAAAATTGCGTGCGTCAGCGGGCTCATGATGCCGCGCATAACGAAGATACCGCTGGCGTCGCCCGTCAGCAGCACCTGACTCGAGAAGTAGAGGATGTTCTCGGTGTATGCGAACCCGGCCGCGCTCAGCCCGGCGATGACCATCCCGTCGATCGGGCCATCGATCTGCTTGCGCATGAAGAGGAAAAGGAACAGGAGCGGGATCGCCTTCGCGAGCTCCTCAACGATGGGTGCCTGAATCACGGTGCCGTAGAACGCCAGCCCCTCCTCCGTCGTGATAACGCCGAGGCCGACCAGCATGAATTCGAGAACGAGCCCAATACCCAGGGTCATGAGCACCGCGCCGATGCCTCCCCACAACGCCGATGAGAGTTTGATCAGCAGCGGCACCGGCTCCCAACGACCCATGATGTGCAGAACCCACACGACGAACGCGAGCGGAACCAGCGCGATGACGCTCGTGAACATCTGCACGACCGGCGAGAACTCCGTGCTCAGGGCGAGGATGAATACGACGACCGGAGTCGCAAGCGCTAACGCCGCCAAGAACACGATGGTGAGAATGAGATTGCGTCGCTGTGAAGCCTGCGTGTGCCGCACCGACGGAAGGGTGATGTTCGTATTGGGAACACTCATAGGCATCAGCGTACGAGCTTTCCCCGGGGCATTCCCTGAGTGCCGGTTGTACGTGGAGTGAGTGATGCGCCTACTGGCGAACGATCGGAATACTCTGCGTGACCGGCTGCGGAGAGCTCAGTTTCGACGGCTGGAGCAGCCGTTCGACGTCCTCCCGCTTCATCAACCCGGAGTCCACCACGAGATCGATGATCGATCTGTTGCTCGTCAGCGCCCGATGCGCGAGATCTGCGCTGGCAACATAACCGATGTACGGGGTCAAGGCAGTGACGACACCGACCGAAGTGCCGACCATCTGGTTGAGCCGGTCACGGTTGGCTTCTATTCCATCAATGCAGTTCACGCGAAGTGTCAGGCAGGCCTGTGTGAGCCAGTGCAGGCTCTGCAGCAGCGAGTGGGCGATGACGGGCTCGAAAGCATTCAACTGCAGTTGCCCTGCTTCGGCCGCCATCGTGACGGTCACGTCGGCTCCGATCACCGAAAACGCCACTTGATTGACAACTTCGGGAATAACGGGGTTCACTTTGCCTGGCATGATCGAGGAACCTGCCTGTTTCGCGGGCAGCGCGAGTTCACCGAGCCCCGCCTGCGGCCCGCTGGAGAGCAGTCGCAGATCATTGCAGATCTTCGACAGTTTCGATGCGAAGCGCTTCAGCGCTGCCGAGAGCCGCATGAAGACGCCCGTGTCGCTCGTCGCCTCCACGAGGTCGTGGGCGGTCCTGATCGGGAGGTCCGTGATCTGGGCGAGGTTGGCAGCAGCTGCCGCCGCATACCGCGGGTCGGCGGTAATACCGGTTCCGATCGCAGTCGCGCCAAGATTCACCTCGCTGAGCGCCGCAACGATCGCGTCAAAACGGTCGAGCTCTTCGCGGAGCGTGTTCGCCCATCCACCCATCTCCTGCCCGACCGTCATGGGCACGGCGTCCTGCATCTGCGTTCGGCCCACTTTGAGAACGTCGGAGAACTCCTCCGACTTCTTCTGGAAGGAATCGATCAGGAGTCCGAGTTCGGTGCTCAAACGCCGGACGGTGAAGGACATGGCGACCTTGATCGACGTCGGATAGGTGTCGTTCGTCGATTGGGAACGATTGACGTCGTCGATCGGGTGGAAGTGGCGGTAGTCGCCCTTTTCGTACCCGAGCATCTCGAGGCAGATGTTCGCGATCACCTCGTTGGTGTTCATATTGGTGCTCGTACCCGCGCCGCCCTGCATGACACCGACCGCGAACTGTTCGTGGAATTCTCCTGCGATGATGCGGTCGCAGGCGCGGCCGATCAGCTCCGTCTTCGCGTCGGAGAGAACACCGATCTCGTTGTTCGCCCGTGCGCAGGCTTGTTTCACCATCGCGAGTGCGCGCACGAGATCCCCGTAGACGGAGATCGACCGGCCGGTAATGGGGAAGTTCTGCAGCGCACGAACGGTATGGATGCCGTAGTAGGCGTCTGCCGGAACCTCGAGTTCACCCAGCGAGTCCCGCTCAGTACGGGTCGGTCCGCTCACCGCGTACTCCCCCTCGGGAGCCGGCTCGAGCTTGTAGCTGGGCACGTCGGTCATGACCGTTCCGCCTTTCGAATTGAGGGTGTGCGAACCCCGTCAACGCTAGCCGATCACCCGTGCCGATACGGCTATCGACGAACGCGCGGCTTCACTGGCAGGAGGTGCTCGCCAACCCGCCCTCGTACCTCCGCCGCACGCTAGATCGGGCCCTCTTGCGAGAGGGTTGTCGTCACCCTGTAACGCCCCAGCGCCAGGGAAGGGTTGACGTCTCGAGCCTGAGCGACGACCTGGCTTCGAAGACGTGCCCGTACTACCACTTCTGCTTCATCGCCTGCGCCTGCAACCGCGATTCCGCGTGGGTCGAATACCGTGCTGTGACCGACGCCGAGCGGCGGGGAAACGTCGACGGCCGCAACGTACACCGTGTTCTCGATGGCTCGCGCCGCCAGCAGCGTGCGCCACTGATATTCCTTGAGGGGACCGGGCACCCAATCCGCGGGAACCACCACGATTTCCGCTCCGGCGGAGGCGAGCCTACGGGTCGATTCCGGGAATCGCAGGTCATAGCAGGTCTGCAAACCGACCGGCGCTCCCGCGACATCGATGACGGGTAGCTGCGCGGCATCACCCGGAGCCAGCCAGGTCGACTCCCCACCTCCGTACGAGTCGTACAGATGCACTTTGCGGTAGGTGGCCTGCAATCTTCCATCGCTGCAGACGATCAGCGTATTGAGTACGCGGTCGCCATCGCGCTCGAGCATCCCGGCGATGATGGTTGCGCCACAGTCCTGTGATAGCGCGCTCACACCTTGCACGAATGGCCCGTCCAGCGGCTCGGCCGCGGCGGGTCCGCTCACGCGCATGTCCTTCTCGAGAAAATGCGAGTACTCGGGAAAGACGATCAGATCCGCGTCCGCCTGACCGATCGCGAGCTCGCGCATCCGACCGAGGTTTGCCTCGGGATCGGGGCCCGACTGTAGCTGTAGGAGAGCAATTTCGAGCGCATAGGTCATGCGGCCATGCTAGCGAGTTGTTCGGCGCCTTCGCGCGTGACCGCGCAACATGATTGACTGGGCCCATGC
>DXDC01000113.1 GCA_019115685.1 Candidatus Agrococcus pullicola | reverse complement strand
TCGGCCAGGAGAACAACACAGTGAGAGGACATCGAAGGTGATGAGACGAACAAGAGGAATCGCTGCGGTCGCGGTCGGATTGCTGAGCATCGGCGCATTGGCGGGGTGCGCGGACGAGGGACCCGCCGCGACCGAACCGCCCGAGCGGACGGCTGAGGTCACCGACATCATCGAGGGTCTCCCCGACGACCTTGCGTCGCAGTACGAGGGCGCCACGAGCGCCGTCGAGATCTCGCCGTTTGCCGACTTCGAGAAGGTCGACGGTCCATGGAAGATCTGTTACGCCGACAGCTTCCAGGGCAACGCCTGGCGCGTCGCGGTGTCGACGGAGCTCGAACGCCTCGCGGACCAGTACGAGGAAGACGGGCTCGTGAGCGGCTTTGATGTCGCCGTCGCGGAGAACGACGTCGCCCGCCAGAGTCAGCAGATCCGGCAGTTCGTCGACCAGGGCTGTTCGGTCATCCTGTCGATTGCCGCTTCGTCGACCGGTATCAACGAGGCGATCTCGTACGCCGCCGACGAGGGGGTCCCTGTCGTGACGATCGCCGGCTCCGTCACCACGACCGACGCGATCAACGTCGATTCGAACTATGCCGTCCTCGGCGCCGACCTCGCCGTCGCCGCCGCGGACGCCGGCTCGGTCCTCATGATCAAGGGCGTTGAAGGCAGTCCGATCGCGGTGCAGCAGAACGATGCGGCGCACGCGGTGTGGGATGAACAAGGAACTGAGGTCGTCACCGAGGTCAACGGTGACTGGACGCCGTCGGTGACGAAGGAAGCCGTGCTGAGCGCGATCACCACGAACCCGGCCGAGGTGGATGCCGTCTGGTCGACGGGATCCGAGACGGACGTCATCGCCGAGACGTTCGCCGAGGCGGGGCGCGACGCGCCACTGATCACCGGCTCGATCTCCGGCGACGCGATCGGGTACTGGCACGAGAACCCCGACCTGTTCCGATTCGACGGGGTCGGCCTGCTTCCCTCCTGGACCGCGCAGACCGGATTCAACATCGCGATGCGCGTGCTCGAAGGCAACGGGCCGCAGCTCTCGACCCTCATGGTGCCGGTGCCTCGCATCGGGCAGGACGATCTGGACGGCATGTACGCCTCGTGCATGACGCCGTCGTCGACATCGGTGTTCCCCGTTGCGGCCGAGGATCCGTTACCGAGCGACCTCATGGACGCGTACTTCGCCGAGCCGGGAGCCGTCGGTCCGTTCGACTACGGCGACACTCCCGACCCGTGCGCGTGACAGCAGGGGGCGGTTCCGTGCCATTCCTCGAGATGAAGCGCATCGGCAAGGCCTTCGGCCGGACGCGCGCGCTCGACGACGTCGACCTCCGCGTCGATCGCGGCATGGTCCACACGGTTCTCGGCGAGAACGGATCCGGTAAGAGCACCCTGGTCAAGACGCTGTCGGGGGTGCTCACCCCCGACAGCGGCGAGATCGCTATCGGGGGAACGGCACGCCCGCTTTCGTCGCCCCGCGATGCGCGCGCGGCCGGTGTGGCGACGGTGTTCCAAGAGGTGCTGGTGTCGCCGAATCGCTCCGTCGAGGACAACGTGCTGCTCGGCCTCGACGGACCGATCCGGCGTCGGGTGCCGCGTGCGGAACGCAAGCAGAGGGCGGAGACGGCGCTCGCACAGGTGAGCGACGTCCACATCCCCCTGCACGTCGACGCCGGGCGCCTCGACCTGATGCAGCAGCACCAGGTCGCGGTCGCCCGTGCGTTTGCGATGGATCCGAAGCTCCTGATCCTCGACGAATCGACGGCCGCTCTTGACATTCCGGCGCGAGACGCTCTGTTTCGAGCGGTGCGTCGGGTCACCGCCACCGGTGCAGCCGTGGTGTTCATCTCGCATCGACTCGATGAGGTGCTCGAACTGTCCGATGTCGTGACGGTGCTGCGATCGGGCCGGAAGATCGCGAATCTCGACTCAGAGGCGCTGAGCGAGCGACGGCTCCTCACGCTCCTCAACCCCAAGGCGGCCGAGGAGGGGATCGAATGACGATCGACGTGAACGACGTGCGGTTGCACGAACGTTCTGCCCCGTTCTCGCTCTCCATCGAACGGGGCAGCGTCACGGGGCTCGGCGGCCTGGAACGCGCGGGGCAGGCTGAGTTCTTGCTCGCGCTCTGCGGGCTACGGCGGCCCGCCAGTATGACGATCGAAGGGCTCGGCCCGCGGATCGCCCGACGCGGCGTGACGAGCCTGAAGGACGCGTTCCGCAACGGCATCGCGTACCTCCCGCGCGACCGGAAGACGGAGGGAATCCTCGCGTCGCAGCCCGTTATCGCGAACTTCTCGATCACGACCGTGCGATCGGACGCGGTTCTGGGGGTCCACAGTGCGAAGCGCGAACGCGAAAGGTATGCGCACTATCGTGACCGACTCGGCATCGTCGCCTCGTCTGAGCGTGCGCCGATCCGCACCCTCAGTGGCGGCAATCAGCAGAAGGTGCTCCTGGCTCGATGGTTGGCCGCCGCTCCCCGCGTATTGCTGCTCAACGATCCTTCGCGAGGTGTCGACCACGGCACGAAACTCGCGATGCATGCACTCTTCCGCGAGCTCGCAGAGCAAGAGGGAGTGACGATCGTGCTTCTCTCCAGCGAGATCGAAGAGCTGTTGCTCGTGGCCGACACGACGCACGTCTTCAACGACGGAACGCTGGCGCGCACCATCCCGCGAGCCGGTATGACGCGTCAGGCTGTTCTCGACGCGATGTTTGGAGCCGATGATGACTGACTCCCCCAC
>DXDC01000015.1 GCA_019115685.1 Candidatus Agrococcus pullicola | reverse complement strand
CTGACGCGACTGCCACTCACGACCGTAGCGAACTACTCGCGGAGCTGAGTAACGTTGCCGGTCGGGATCTAACCTTCGAAGACGTCGTTGAGA
Source organism: Candidatus Agrococcus pullicola (assembly GCA_019115685.1). GTDB lineage: Bacteria > Actinomycetota > Actinomycetes > Actinomycetales > Microbacteriaceae > Agrococcus > Agrococcus pullicola. The sequence continues at coordinate 5,910 of DXDC01000015.1, read as the reverse complement.
TCGTAGCGGAGAAGACCCAGCGCGGAGTGAACCTCGCGTTCACGGGCAAGCAGCGGGCTCGCCAGATCGCGCGACTGGTACGACCGCGAGTGCAGCGAACCAACTCTGGGCTCTCCGTCGGCAGCGCTGAGGAACAGGCGAAGAACCTTCTCATCGAGGGAGACAACCTGCAGGCGCTCGCCTCGCTCTACCGCTGGCGTGGCGGCGTCGATGTCATCGTGGCCGACCCGCCGTATAACACCGGGAACGACTTCCGTTACAACGATCGATGGGACGAGAACCCGAACGATCCGGGTATCGGAACCTGGGTGCCCAGCGACGATCCTGCGCGGCACACCAAATGGATGAAATTCATGTACCCGCGACTTCAGATGATGCATTCCATGCTCAAGTCGAGCGGAGTGCTTGCAATCTGCATCGATGATCGCGAATTATTTCACCTGGGCCAGATGCTGGATGAGATCTTTGGCGAGCGGAATCGGATTGCAATCATCAACTGGCAGAAAACCGCTGCCGCAAGAGCGGACAAGAGCCATGTGACAACGACAACCGAGTACGTACTGGTGTACGCGCGAGATGTCGAACGCACCACAACTGAATCGCTAGACCGCATGGAGTCCGACAATCGCCGTTACGGAAACCCGGACAACGACCCCGGCGGACTCTGGCGTGAAGGCAACCTTACAGCTCGAACCTGGTCTGAGAAGGGGGACTTCGCAATCCAGTCGCCCTTCACCGGAGAACTTCACTATCCCGCGGGCGAGGGGGCCTGGCGTCACCCAAAGCGAAACATCAAGCGTTGGCTTGAGGAGTGGGGATCGCCTTACGAAGAACGCGACTTGTACGACGGTCACGTAAAGGGGCTCGTCCTTAAGGGCGGATTCTCTAGCGAGATTGCCGAGCGCGCCAAAGCTCGATTGGCCCTCCCGGAGTGGCCCTTCATCTGGTTTGGTCGGGATGGAGAGGGACGACCTCGCACCAAGACATACCTAGAAAGAATCAAGAAGGGCAAAGTCGCCGTCACCTACTGGGCTGACGATGAACTTGAGATACCGGCGGAAATCGGTTCGATTTCTTGGAACTACAAGGAGTCCGGACGAAGCAGCGATGGCGCAACCGAGCTGACCGCCATCGTCGGTCGCGGCCACGGGTTTACAACCGTGAAGCCTTTGAAACTTATAATGAAAATAATCCAGTTGTGGTGCCCCGCAGACGGAATCGTTCTTGATCCGTTCGCGGGCTCAGGTACCACTGGGCATGCCGTGCTTGCGCTCAATGAAACTACGGGCAGCGACCGGCGCTTCCTCTTGATCGAACAGGGCCGTCCGGAGCGTGGCGACTCCTACGCCAAGACATTGACAGCTGAGCGACTCAAACGAGCAATCACAGGTAACTGGGATAACGGAAAGGGCGAGTCTCTTTCGGGCGGCTTCGCCTTCAAAGCACTCACGAAGCAAGTTGATGCAAACATCGTGCTCCGCATGGAGCGCGATGAGATGGTCGACACGGTTATCGCATCACACCACGACTCGAGCCGCCGTCGCGGAGGATCGCTCATCACCTACAACGATCTCTCCTACAAGTACCTTGTCGGGCGGAACTCCGAGGGTCATGGGTTTTACCTCGTCTGGGATGGCCCCGATGGCAACACTGACCTAACGGAGGAGGTTTACGAGGCCTGCGTGGCAGAAGGCAAACGTGCCAAGCTCGAGCCCGTCTATCACGTGTACGCCCGGTACAACCTCTTTGGAACCGAGGACGTTCGTTTCTATCGGATCCCTGACCAGATCCTGATTGACTTTGGGCTAGACATGCGCACCGAGGCGTACATGGATGGGGGCGACGAATGATCGAACTATTCGCTTTCCAACGGGAAGCGTCATCACAGATCGCTGACCGGTTCATTCAGTACCAGGGCGACGAGGTTCCCAAGGGAACGAAGAAGCGACCTGAGTGGGTGCCGTTCTTCCAGTCACTCGCGGCTCTCACGGGAGCTGGAAAGACCGTCATCCTTGCGGATGCGGTCGCGCAAATGAGTGCAGTAACGGGCGTCGCACCGGTCATACTGTGGCTATCTCGTGGTCGTGTGGTTGTAGCCCAGACCTACGAGAACCTGCAAGCTGGTGGCAAGTATCACCACATTTTGGGGAACGTGAATGTTCGGCTCCTCAGTGAGTACTCGGCGCACGAGGTCGAGACAGCGGACACAGCTTCGCTCTTCTTCGCCACCGTCGGGACGTTCAACCGTAAGGACATGGAGCAGGGCGCACTTACGATCTACAAGTCCGATATCGACGGAACAGGCACGTCGACCTGGGATGCGCTCCGTGAACGTCGGGACGTTCACGGGGAGCGCCGCCCACTCTTCATCGTTTACGACGAGGCGCACAACCTGTCCGAGCAGCAGACGGAGTTGCTTCTGAAGCTGCAGCCCGAAGCGTTCCTGCTTGCGAGTGCCACTATGCAGCTGCCGCCGCTCATGGCTGCGGAGATCGACCGCTTACGCGCGGCTGGTTACTCGGAAGACTGGCTCGTCACGAAGGTTCGCTCCTCCGCTGTCGTCAAGGAGGGGCTCGTCAAGAACTCGCTCAATCTCGCGGGCTACAAGACCCCGATGGAGGAGGCGGTCTCCGCCCTTCTTGCGGACATGGCTGAAGCGCAGCAGGACGCGGTCGACTACGGTATCGACGTCAACCCCAAGGCCATCTACGTCTGCAAGACGAACGTCGTCGCCGACGATGCGTTCCGCAAGGATGATCCAGCGAGGCCATTCGGACAGCGCCAGGCGCCTCCCATCCAGATCTGGCGCTACCTCGTCGAGCAGCAGGGCATCGACCCCAGCTCCGTCGCCGTGTACGCCAACCTCGAAACGCTCAAAGACTATCCGCTGCCTGAGGAGTTCGTGCTTTTCAAGGGTGCAGACAATGATTATGAGGCGTTCACGCAAGGCGACTTCCGCCACATCATCTTCAATCTCACGCTCCAGGAGGGCTGGGACGACCCTGAGGCGTACTTCGCCTACATCGACAAGTCGATGGAGTCGAACATCCAGATCACACAGGTGATCGGACGAGTGCTGCGCCAGCCGCGTGCCACGCACTATCCCTCCGAACGCCTAAACACCGCGCACTTCTACGTCCGCGTCGACCGCAACGAAGTGTTCAACGACGTCCTCACTGACGTCGAGAACCGGCTCGGCAGTGACCTGCCAGACGTCAAGCTGGTGGCCAGCTCGTCACAGACGACGCGGTCGAAGTCCCTGAAGCCCAAGCTCAAGCGTGAGATCCCCGGCACAGCGCGCGATCCTCAAGAGGCAGTAGCGCCCGTCACCAAGCTTCTGAATCAGATGCTCGACTACTCGGCGGGCGGCATCAACACTTCCGGGAGTGGTAGCCGCCGTGTCGCCATTCAGACAATCGGAGGTGGAGCGGCCACCGGTTCGGAATGGGAAGATTACGAAGAGCCCAGCAAGGTTTCGGCACGGTGGGTTTTCCACCGCGAGATTCTCCGCCTGTTCCCCAAAGCGCTTGATGTCGCCAGTACAGCAGACGCACGCTTTGACGCCCAGGTGGGTGTCGGCAGCCCTGCGTTTGTGCAGATTCGAGACTTGGCAGGCAAGGTTGTTCACGAGTACATCGAGAATGTCACGCTCGTTCAGCGGAAACCAAACCCGTATGTAGTCGGGCCAATCCTAGTGCGCGAAAACGAAATCGAGCGTTTCGACAACGCCCTCCATGCGGGCTATGAAGGGCTCAACGGGCTGGAACGCACATTTGCTCGTGCGCTCGACAAGACGGGCAAGACTTGGATGCGTAACCAGTCCAGGAGCGGCTACGGCATCCCTCTTATCTCCGTGGGCGATACTGAGAACTTCTACCCCGATTTCGTTGTGTGGACTGACTCAAAAGTGGTGTGCATCGACACGAAGGGGCCGCAGATTCTCCGTGAGGATGCCGGTCGTAAACTGCTGAGCATCCGACCGCGCACCGACGTTCCTGCCCTCGTGATTCGGTTCGTGACGGCTGGCGAGTACAACGCGCAGTTCGAGAAGCTCAACCACGATGGCTACTCACTCTGGGGCCTCAAGGACGACGGAAAACCCCGAATTCAGCACTTCGATACCTTGGACGACTTGCTCCAGACACTCGTTGGCACCGGCGCTGCTTCGTCAAGTCACTGAGCGGCGACGGCTCGACCCCTCAGCGGTCGCGTCTCCCAGCATCACGGGATCTGGTCACGTCCTCTGTGCGCGACTGCGCTTGCGAGTATTGAACCGTGAGGGTCACAGGCGGTGGGCTTGATCAATTGGGGTGAACCTATGTGATGCGGCGTCCTTGCGGGGCTCGCTAACCAACTGTGCCCGGCGTAAGCTGGCCAGCGCGGTCTGCGCCACTCGAAGTTCCGCTGCTTGCTCTGCCGAGATAACTGACTTGGACGCCCCCAGCGGAGCGGAGCCTGTGACCCCGTATCGGTAGCGGTACAGCGCGATGGTGGCTGCGTGGGCCTCCCATCGCTCTCGTGCGTCGGTTCGTGAACTCGGCTGCCCGAGCCGTGTCACCCATGCGGCTCCCGCGTCTTGGGCGTCGTGCAAGAGTCCGCGAGCGGCGGTCTCGATGAGCGTCTGCCGTTCAGTGAGCGCGGTCTGCATGTCGTCGGCGATCGGCTCGGCAGGCGTTGAGATGAGTCCGGCAACTCCAGCCCTGCCCCGTCTGCGGGGTTGGAGCTTCTGAGTGGCTTGGTCGAGCATGTCGGCGAGCTGCGCTGCAGGGTCAGCCTGGCTCACGCCGGGCGTAAGTCTCGGTGCGAGTGCGGTGAGCGCAACGGCTGCGCGGTGCCCGGCGGCTTCGTGACGTGCGAGTGCGCTCTCCAACTGCTCGTAGTAGTGGCTGGTGAACACGTCATCGGCCACGTTCTCGAGGAACGGCGCAACGTCAAGTAGCGCCGCCAAGCGGTGAGCCTGCGCTTCGCGGGCGAGCACGTCGTACTCGGCGAGCAGCGTGGACAGCGAGGCGTGCCGGTCTACCTCGAGCGTCAGCGTCTCGGTCGCGGAGAGGTCAGCGTCGCTGCGGGCGAGCACCTTGGCGAGCCGGTCTGTCAGGGTCAGCACCTCGGGCTGGTCGATATGCGGCTCGACCTCGTGCGGGTCAGGCACGATCACGTAGGCGTGGTTGCGGTGCTTGCCGCGCGTCATCGCCACGTAGAACAACTCCCGCGACGAGACTTTGGGGTCAACGAGCGCGTGCGCGGTATCAACGCTGGCACCTTGGACGCGGTGAACAGTGGAGGCGTAGCCGAGTTCGACTTCCTCGCGCACGTACTTCGCAGGCAACACGAGAGCCTTACCGTAGGGCTTGTCGCTGTGCCCCAGCCGCCGTACCGCAAGCGAGCCGTCGTCGTAGCGGTGCGTAACTTGCCAGCGATCACCATTCTTGACCCACGCCCTGCCCATGGACAGGCGGCGGTCGTTGAGCCGGGTGACGACAAGATCGCCGACGCCTGCGGTGGTGCCGTCGTGCAGACGCAGACCGTCAGCCTCAACGCGCCCGGCCTCGACCAGATCGGCGCGGGCGCGCTCGTTGAGCTGGGCGACCATCTCGCCGGTACCCGCGATCATCAGCGTACGCAGGCCCGCGTCGCGGTCGCTGCGCCACGCCTCGTAGATCACATCGAGCATCGTCTCGGCCTCACCATCGAGGAGCCTGTCCCGCTCCTGGTACTCGTCGAGCGCGTCCGTGCGTCCGTGCCGCAGGCCCAGGCTGGCTGTCTTCTCCCACTCGTTGGCGAAGCGGCGCACATCGGTGAGCTCGGGAACCTGATCGCGGTGGCGGACGAGCATCCCGAACGCCCCGCCCGTCTCGACCGCGCTCAGCTGCGCCCAATCGCCGATGAGCACGACCTTGGCTCCGACCT
>DXDC01000112.1 GCA_019115685.1 Candidatus Agrococcus pullicola | reverse complement strand
AGTGGACCTGCAGGGGAGCGTCGTCACCGCAGGGTTCTGGAATAGTCACATACATCTCACGGAGGACGTGTGGCGTTATTCCGGCCCAGTGGATGGTGAGCAGCTGCAGCGTGAGATCGATGACATGCTGTTGAGCCGCGGATTCGTTGGGGCGGTGGACCTGGGATCGAATATCTTCTCGACGCGGGCGGTGAGAAGAAGAATCGAAAGCGGTGAGCTTCGCGGGCCGGCGATTCTGACTGCCGGCGCGGGTATTCGACCGTGGCGGGGCGTCCAGTTCTACATCAAGGACGAACTGCCGTGGTTGCTTCGAACGCTGCTTCCGACACCGCTATCTGCCGCGGGTGCGAGAAGAACGGTATTGAGACAGGCTGGTCGGGGCGCAGACGTCATCAAGCTGTTCACCGGCTCTTACGTAGCACCGGACAGTGTGAAGGTCATGAGTCCGACGGTTGCCAAAGCGGCGACTCAGGAAGCGCATCGCAAGGGAATCCGAGTGCTCGCGCATGCCTCCAATCGAGAGGGTACGGAGGTAGCGATTCAAGCGGGCGTGGATGCGTTGGCTCACGTGCCCGACCAAACGGCCGGCACGGAGGCGTTGCTCGCGGAGGCAGCACGACGCGGAGTACGCGTCATTCCCACGTTCCACATGTTCGCATCCACGGTGCGGAGTGACGAGGACTATTTAGGTCCCATCAGGGATTCCTTTGCAGGGTTCCTGCGGCTCGGCGGGCGAGCACTGTTCGGCACGGACGTTGGCTATATGCGCGATCGCAGGACCGAGCCGGAGTTCGAAGCGATGGCGGCAAGTGGAATGAGCTCGGCGGACATTCTTCGTTCCCTCACGGTGGAACCGGTAGAGTTCTTCGCTGTCGCAGGCGACGGCACCGTGCGCGAGGGGGCTCCGGCGGATCTCACGGTCTTGGCGACGAACGTTGAGCCGAAAGCGACCGACTTCGCCAATATCCGAGCCGTGATTCGGAATGGTCGGATGATGTACCGGACTACGACTCACTCGTGACGGCCTGCAGCACTTGCGGCCCCCGTTTGTCGAGTGCCTTCCCACCGAGGCGGATCCCCAGGACGAGCGATGCGACACCGATAGCGGTCCCTAGCAGCAGCGCGAGCCAGTTCAGCCACGGCACGAAGATACTGCCGATCAGGAGCCCGATCGTGGGCAGCAGCAGTGCTCCGATGATCGCCACCGAAGCGAGCATCTGGATCAGCGCTTGGACACCGCCGGATGATCCCTTTCCGAACGGGCTCGCTCCCGGCTTCGGAGCGCGACCCGGAAGGTAGACACCCAACCAGCTTCCCGCCCCCAGTGCTATGAGCGTTGACGAGAGCGTGAGCGCCAGCGCCGCGACCGTGTGATCCCAGGCACCGAAAATCGCCGATGGCCCGAGAACCAAGACGAAGGACGCCGGAACCGCGATGACGGCGATGGCAAGCGCCCTTCCCGCGCGATCATCCCTGCCGGAGACCCCCGTGATCAGATGCGTCGCGAAGTTCGCGTGATCGTACGCGAGGTCCATACCGACGACCGAACTCAGCATGAAGGGGAGGAACAGCGCAAGGTACGGCAGCAGGTTGCTCGGCAGCACCTCGTTCATGCCCCAGACGGCCATGACGAATACCGGTAGGAACGGCAGCATGATCGCATTGATGATCATGCGAGGATCGCGCCTGCGATAGCGCAGGCTCCGTACTGCGATTGCCCCCGCCGGCGTCGCTGGGAAGAGTCGCTCCAACATGCCGCCGCCTCGGATCGTGCCGCTGCCGCGCATCTGAACGGGGTTGACGAGCCTGGCGCCCACCTGGGCGGTCCAGACCCACAGCAGCAGAGCGACCGTTCCCAGAGCGATGAGAAGGCGCACGGCGGCCATGCCGTAGTCGCCGTGCCACACTGCGAGGGGAACGCCGAGCGCCGCGCCGAAGGGTGTTGTCGCGACAACGTTCACGAACTGCTCGAGCGCTTCGAGGTTCTCACCGAACTCGAAGGCCGCCATGATGCCGAACTGCAGCCAGAGCCCCATCGTGATCAGCGCGATCATCAGCAGGATGCTCGTGAAATCGCGCGTCCTTCGAGACGCGAACGCCCGCGCCAGCAGGGCGCTGAAGGTTCGACCGGCAAGAATGCACGTTGCGAGTGCAACGGGAAGCATGAGCAGCATCGCGAGGAACGCACCGAGCGAAACACTCCACGCGATGAGCGAGAGCAGTAGAAGGCCGATCGTAATGATGCCGCCGATACCAACCGCGGATGCTGCAGCGAGCCCGCGGGCGAGAACTCCCGCCCGTATGGGTAGCAGCGCGAAGCGCTCCGGGGTGAGTTGATGCGAGCCTTGGATCAGCAGCGAGCCGAGCATCCAGATCAGCACCGCGACGGCACCGACGACCACCATCGCCGGCGGAAGCGCTTCGGGCGTGAAAGCCCGAAGGGTGATGAGCAAGAAGGCCAGCCCGCCGAGGAAGGTGAGCGCGCCGAGCCCGGAGAAGACCGTTGCGACGATTGCCCAAACGCTGCGGGTCAGCAGGTGCCACAGCTGCCGCAGCTGGAGCCCTACGAGCCGCGCAGCCACGAAAGCGACTCCTCGCCGAGCTGGTGGACACCGACCATGCCGAGGAAACGATCCTGCAGCGACTCGCCGGCCCGTACTTCGTCGAGCGTGCCTGCGGTCAGCACCCTGCCGTCGGCCATGATGGCGACGTGGTCGCAGAGATTCTCGACAAGTTCCATAACGTGACTCGAGAGTACGACGGTGCCGCCTCCCGCAACGTAGGACCGCAGAATCGAGCGGATGGTCTCGCCGGACACCGGATCGACGGATTCGAACGGTTCGTCGAGGATCAACAGGCGCGGCGCGTGAATCAGTGCCGAGGCGAGCCCGATCTTCTTCGTCATGCCTGACGAGTAATCGACCACGAGCTTGGATGCCGCATCCGTCAGCCCGAGCGCTTCCAGGAGCTCATCGGTCCGGGAGGCTACGTCCTCGGCAGCCATGCCGCGGAGCAGGCCCGTATAGCGCAGCAATTCGCGCCCCGTGAGGCGGGTGAACATCTGTTCCGCCTCGGGAAGAACGCCCATGCGCGCCTTGGCGGCCGCCGGGTCCTGCCACACGTCCGCGCCCAGGACGAACGCTGTCCCGTGGTCGGGGCGGAGCAGCCCCGTCGTCATCGACAGCGTTGTGGTCTTTCCCGCGCCGTTGGGGCCG
>DXDC01000014.1 GCA_019115685.1 Candidatus Agrococcus pullicola | reverse complement strand
CCGTCCCGCAGCTTCGCGAGGTCTCGCTCGTCGACCGAATCGGGGTTCGCCTCTGTCGTGACCTCGGCGTCCTGGCCAAGACCGAAGGTGCTCCGAACGCCATCGAGCATCCGAACGAGATCTTCGGGCGGCAACAGAGTCGGGGTGCCGCCACCGAAGAACACCGTCGAAACAGGACGGGCCGCATCCCGCTCCGCGAGCCGGGTCCGCGCCAGTTCGAGCTCGACCAGCGCTTCCTCGATGTACTCTCTCCGGCTCGTACCGCCGATTTCCTCAGCCGTGTACGTATTGAAATCGCAGTAGCCGCAGCGAACCCTGCAGTACGGGACGTGCACGTAGACACCGAAATCACGGCTCTCGGCATCTGCCCCCGCCCACGGCGGAAGACGGCCATCCGCCGGCGCAGGGTCGCCGTCGGGCAGCTTTGCCACGATCAGACCTTGGTGAGCGCGTACATAAAACGATCGTGGTGCGTGCGCTGGATGCGCTTGAACCACGGCATGGTAGCGCGCAGCCACCAGGCGTTCGGAGCCCAGACGACTCGCAGTTCGAAGTGCACCGCGCCGTCTTCACCGAGCGTGACTCGCATCCGCTCTTCGCCCTTCTCGGGATGCCCCTCCAGCGCGCCGAAGGTCACGGCGTGCATGTCCGGCTCTTCGACGACTGAGATCACGCGGAGGGGTGCCTGGAACTTCTTACCGGCTACCCGCAAGGTCTGCATGGCGGAATCTCCTGGCTGGAGCAGCGCGGCGCCGGACGCGTCGAAGTCTGTCGGCTGCTCGTAACTCGCCGACTCCACAACGTCCCCGTCACGGTACACGACGGGACGGTAGACCTGGGTCTCATCGGCTGGATAAACCTCCACGTCGAGACCGCTGCGGCGCTGAACTTGCCAGGTCCGCAATCCGAGTACGGCAGAGTCGAATCGCGGCCTGCCGTGGCCGATTCTGGAACGTCGCTCGATAACCCGGAAGCCGGAGGGGATGAAGCGTTCGAACTCTGGCTGGGAGGTGATGCCGACCTGTCCGTAGTTCGTTGTCCGCTCGGTAATGGGTGCCAGACTCACTTGCCCTCCTTCTTCGGCTCTCCCGTCGAGAGCGCCGCGATGAATGCCTCCTGCGGAACTTCAACTCGACCCACCATCTTCATGCGCTTCTTGCCTTCCTTCTGCTTTTCCAGCAGTTTGCGCTTTCGCGAGATGTCGCCTCCGTAGCACTTTGCCAGCACGTCTTTTCTAATGGCTCGGATGTTCTCCCGAGCGATGATCCTGGCTCCGACAGCCGCCTGAATCGGCACTTCGAACTGCTGCCTTGGAATGAGGTCCTTCAGCTTCCCAGCCATCAGAACCCCGTACGAATAGGCGCTGTCCCTGTGCACGATAGCGCTGAACGCATCGACCTGGTCGCCCTGCAGCAGGATGTCGACCTTCACGAGATCTGCCTCCTGCGTTCCCTCGATCTCGTAGTCGAGGGATGCGTACCCCTGCGTTCGGGACTTCAGGTGATCGAAGAAGTCGAAGACGATCTCCCCGAGCGGCAATCGGTAGCGAATCTCCACACGATCCTCGGAGAGGTAGTCGAGACCCTCCAGACTCCCGCGACGGGATTGGCAGAGCTCCATGATCGTGCCCACATAATCCTTCGGCGCGAGAAGGGTCGCATTGACGACCGGTTCGATGACCTTCTCGATCTTCCCGGTGGGGAACTCGGACGGGTTCGTCACCGTCACGACTTTATTTTCCTCGGTCTGCACTTCGTACACGACGCTGGGAGCGGTCGCGATCAGATCGAGGTTGAATTCGCGCCGCAGCCGCTCGGAGATGATCTCCAGGTGCAGGAGCCCCAGGAACCCGCACCGGAATCCGAAACCGAGCGCCACGGAAGTCTCCGGTTCGTACACGAGAGCGGCATCCGACAGTTTGAGCTTGTCGAGTGCTTCGCGCAGCACGGGATAGTCGCTGCCGTCGATGGGATACAGCCCCGAGAACACCATCGGCTTCGGATCCTCGTACCCGGTCAGAGGCTCCTCAGCGGGCTTACGGTGATTCGTGACGGTGTCACCAACCTTCGACTGCCGCACATCCTTGACGCCCGTGATGAGGTATCCGACCTCACCCGTACCCAACCCCTTGGTCGGTGTCGGTTCAGGGCTCGAAACCCCGATCTCCAACAACTCGTGCGTCGCACCGGTAGACATCATCTGGATCTTCTCGCGCGGCTCGAGGCTGCCATCCATCATTCTGACGAAGGTCACGACGCCCCGGTACGCATCATAGACGGAGTCGAAGATCATGGCTCTCGCAGCCGCTTCCGGGTCGCCCTTGGGCGGGGGAACGTCGCGCACGACCCGATCGAGCAGCGCGTCGACACCCTCGCCCGTCTTACCAGAGACCCTCAGCACGTCATCCGGGTCACCGCCGATGAGCTTCGCGATCTCCTCCGCATACTTCTGCGGGTCAGCAGCCGGGAGGTCGATCTTGTTCAGAACCGGGATGATCTCAAGGTCGTGCTCGAGTGCGAGGTAGAGATTCGCAAGCGTCTGCGCCTCGATGCCCTGCGCCGCATCGACCAGCAGCAGTGCTCCTTCGCATGCAGCGAGCGACCGCGAAACCTCGTAGCTGAAGTCGACGTGGCCCGGCGTGTCGATCATGTTCAGCGCATAGGTCGCGCCGTCGACGGCCCAGGGCATCCGAACGGCCTGACTCTTGATGGTGATGCCGCGTTCGCGTTCGATGTCCATGCGGTCCAGATACTGCGCCCGCATAACGCGCTCTTCGACCACGCCGGTGAGCTGCAGCATACGGTCT
>DXDC01000111.1 GCA_019115685.1 Candidatus Agrococcus pullicola | reverse complement strand
CCACGTTGAACAACACCAAGCTGCCGATGAACTCGTCTGTGCCTGGATCGGCAATCGTCAGCACCGCGAGATCGCCACGAAAGAGTCCCTCGCGAATCACTCCATCGATCAGTCGGGAGACCGAAGCTTCGGTGTACTCGGGTTCTGGCAGGTGGGCAAACTCCCGCACCCGCGGGTCGTCGGCGCCAACGGCGTACGCGGCCGCGTCTTTGTGCTCCATGGCACGCAGCACAGCACGATCTTGGCGCAAAGGAAGATACTCGACACGCAACACACCATTAAACTAACATAGTTCGGCTAAGATGTCAGCGTGAGCTACTGGGATCAACGCAGGACCGTTCGCAGAAACCGTGCAGTGGATGTGGGCAGGCTCGCCTCCATCTCCGCTGAGCTGCTGGATGAGGGAGGACTACGCGCCCTTACGATACGAGCAGTCGCGCTGAGAATGAGCGTCGCGCCCGCCAGCCTCTATTCCCGGATCACGTCGGTCGACGACCTCTTCGACCTCGCCCTCGATTATGTGCTCGGTTGTGACACAAAATTGCAGGAAGCCCTGGAATACTCTGAACTCCACGCGCTACTCATCACGTACTACCGGCATCTCGTTCGACATCAATGGGCTTGTCAAGTCATCGCCATGCGTGCGCCCCGGGGACCGAACTATCTCCGCTTGTCCGAGCGAATGTGCGTACTGCTCACTGAAGACGGTTCATGCGATCCACTCGGTGAAGCCTATGTCCTGTCGAACTTTGTGATCGGTAGCGCCGCGACTGCTCCGGTCGCGGGCGGCGAGCAACGCACAGCGGTCAACAGGGAACTCGCTCCGCTATACGCCTCGCTGCATGAAAAACAGAGTGGTGATTCCGAAACGATCGTAGCCGCTGGCCTTCGCATTCTGTTACAAGGTAGAAGAATGGCTTCCCCAGACTGCGCAACTAGCGAGGATTCTCATTATCCGGTTGACTAGCTCAATGCAAGCCGTTGCATAGTCTTTTGCAGACCTGGCGCGAGCAATCCGCGTACGTCTGCCCGGTACAGCTCAGCTAGACATTCGGCAAAATGTGGACAGGAGCCCTGCAGCTATAAACGCCTCCACCCGACCCTCTTCTAGGGTCACGGCAACATGCGATGCGCGCCCAAACCCAGCGCCGAGCATCAGCGAGACCGGACGCTCCGAGTGGGCAGCGTCGATGAGGCCCGCCGATTCGCTGGAAGCAGGCGGGGGCATCAATGCCTGTGCTGCGACCTCTCCAATGTCTAGGTGCGCAGCCATTGGAATCGGAATAGCAGCCGAGTTCGCGAACACTGGATAACCCCGCCTTCGCGCGCATCCTCAAGCACTTCGGAGCACTTTGCCTGGTGCGACCAGGACGAAGTGCTGTCAGAATGACGCCGCACGCAAGGCGTGCTTGCGCCAAATTTCACCCGGCACTGTTCAACTCTTCCCTGCCTGTTCTACGAGCATTCTGGCCGCAACTGCCGCTCCGTCAGTCCTGAGTTTTCCAGCGAATGCGGCGGCACGGGCACGAGTGTCGAGAGGCAGAGCCGACGCCAAGGGAGCTGACAACGAACTCTCTGTCGGTGTGGTGTCCGCATGCCCAGCTCCGATGCCGAGTTCAGTGACTCGGCGCGCCCAATCAGACTAGTCCGCTGCTTGTGGCACCACGACCTGCGCGCAACCGGACCTGGCAGCTGTGGTTGTGGTGCCAGCACCCCCGTGGTGAATCACCGCAGCGACGCGTGGGAACAGTGCTTGCTGGTTGACCTCTCCCAGCACGAAACAATCGTCCTTGTCGTCACTCGCAACCAGACCCGCTAGACCGCTTCCCAGTACTACACGGTGGCCTTGAGCTCGGATTGCCTCAATCGCGGCGTTCGCGGTGTCTTGTGGGACGCGCATGCTGCCGAACCCAACGTAGACCGGAGGGCTTCCAGCGCTGAGAAACTCAAGGAGGTCGTGTGGCAGAGGTCGTTCATCCGCGAGAACCCAAGGAGAGGTCTGGACGATGTCGGAATCGATCTTGCCGTCGCGCGGGATTAGCGACACGTCTGCCGCGATCCAAGGCTGCTTAGTGAAGAGGAAATCCCGAACGTTATCGACGGCTGGTAGGCCGATAGAAGCTCGGTGCGCGTTCAGTGGCCCGGCAATCAGCGCGTCTCGCGAGGGCACCTCAACTTCTAGCCTGGGAGAGAACAGTGCGAAGTGGTGCGGTATCGAGAGCTTCTCTGCCAGGGACTGCGCAACAAAGTGCAGCATCCCAGTCGCAAGAAACACGTCGGATCCCTGGGCGGCATGCAGAAGGGTCTCGTATGTGGCGTCTCGAGAATCTGGTCAAGAGCCCACCGCGCCGTGGGGCCCTTGTTCGCCGTAGGCAGCACCGCCCAAGCGCGAAGGGCGGCCTGGGGAACACCGGCGAGCGCCTCCCTTACATCCGCATCATTTGTCATGCGAACCATGGCACTGCGTACCCCTTACGCAAAGCCACTTCGTAAGTGTTGTGCTGTGCCCATGAATTCCCAAATTTCTGCTCACATCACACACTCACCGAGGGCGACCCGAGAATGGATGCTCGTGCCACTTCGTGCCACTCTCTCCGTGTGGCTAGGAGAAATCCGCATGACTCCGCGGATCTCGCGGTGCCTCCTGCGCCGCTCGACATCGACGCGAGAGTAGAGCGCAGGGCGTTGCTGCACTCACCCTCGTGGCATCGGAGTGCAGCAACGCCGCATCAGGAGTCGCCGTGGAAACGGGCCACTGAGAATGGTTGGTCGCTACTGCGATCCTTGGAGCTCTTGCCGGTCAGATATAGGTGGTGCCCAGAAGGAGGTCGCGTATAGAGGGAGGCTCCGACAGCTCGGTAATGACGCTCATCTACTTCTGACCAGTACTCGCCAACGTAGATGTAGATGTGACCGTCTCGCACAAGAATGTCACCGGGCAGCAGGTCACACTCGCCCGCCGGAACGAACGTTTCCCAACGGTTGGAATCCTTGACGTGCGCGAATTGCGTCCATGTCTCACGGACGGGGAAGTCTGGGTCGAGCCCCAAGAGGTGCACGACAGAGGCCACGAAAACGCCGCAGTCGGTGAAGTAGGCGATGGTGACATCGTCCTGCAGCGCAAGTGCGGCTTCTACGAATTCCGGCTTAGCGGCAGCGCGTCCCCAGTCATCGGACTCCGTATTGCGCTCAAGAACAACGTGCCGTTTCCAAGAGAGGCGGCGTGCAGTTTCGGCAATTGACTGCGCAGGAAGCGACGAACTCAAGTTTTCACCCAATCCCTTAGGTGTCGTCGAATCAGAGGATGCTTCCGACCTCATCGACAACACGCATCTAATACCGCCTCGTGCCCCACCCCGCTGGCGCGGGGGAGCCGAGCGCTAGCCAGTGTAGTTGACGTCGAAGGTCACGTTGCAACAGCATCGCTCGGTCGGCTTGGTAGCGCCGCTCCGATGCTCGCACGCTGCCACGCACGTACGCTGCGACTACGCAACAGTGAAGCGCCGCACCCCGACTCGAAGTCTGGGATGCGGCGCTCCGCCTATCGGGCCGGGTTAGAAGTCCCAGTCCTCGTCTTCGGTCGCTTCCGCCTTGCCGATGACGTACGAAGAACCGCTTCCGGAGAAGAAGTCGTGGTTCTCGTCCGCATTCGGCGACAGCGCCGACAGAATCGCCGGGTTCACATCCGTGACCGACGACGGGAACAGCGGCTCGTAGCCGAGGTTCATGAGCGCCTTGTTGGCGTTGTAGTGCAAGAACTTCTTGACGTCCTCGGTCAGCCCGACGGGGTCGTAGAGCTCGGCCGAGTACTTGACCTCGTTCTCGTACAGGTCGTACAGCACCGCGTACGTCTCGTCCTTGAGGGCATCCTTCTCGGCCTGCGGCAGCGACTCGATACCCCGCTGGAACTTGTAGCCGATGTAGTAGCCGTGCACTGCCTCGTCACGGATGATGAGGCGAATCATATCGGCGGTGTTCGTGAGCTTCGCGCGACTCGACCAGTACATCGGCAGATAGAAGCCCGAGTAGAACAGGAACGACTCGAGCAGGGTCGAGGCGATCTTCTTCTTGTGCGGGTTCGTGCCATCGTAGAAATCGAGAATGACGCGAGCCTTCTTCTGCAGGTACTCGTTCTCCCGCGACCAGCGGAACGCGTCATCGATTTCGGGCGTGGATGCAAGGGTCGAGAAGATCGACGAGTACGACTTCGCGTGCACCGACTCCATGAACGCGATGTTCGTGTAGACGGCCTCCTCGTGCGGGGTGAGCGCGTCGGGGATGAGCGCGACGGCTCCCACCGTGCCCTGGATGGTGTCGAGCAGCGTCAGTCCGGTGAAGACGCGCATCGTCAGCAGCTTCTCATCCTCGGTGAGTGTCGCCCACGACTGGATGTCGTTCGACACGGGCACCTTCTCCGGCACCCAGAAGTTGTTGACGAGTCGGTGCCAGACCTCGAGGTCCTTGTCGTCCTCGATCCGGTTCCAGTTGATGGCCTCGACGAGGTGGTTCTTGGTTGTTGTGTCAGTCATGTGCTTTCCTCTCGCGACCGCTACAGCATGCAGCTGACGCAGCCATCCACTTCCGTACCCTCGAGCGCGAGCTGGCGAAGACGGATGTAGTAGATCGTCTTGATGCCCTTGCGCCACGCGTAGATCTGCGCGCGGTTGATGTCGCGAGTCGTCGCGGTGTCCTTGAAGAACAGCGTGAGCGAGAGGCCCTGGTCGACGTGCTGCGTCGCCGCAGCGTAGGTGTCGATGATCTTCTCGTAACCGATCTCGTAGGCATCCTCGAAGTACTCGAGGTTGTCGTTGGTCATGTGCGGCGCCGGGTAGTAGACGCGGCCGAGCTTGCCTTCCTTGCGAATCTCGATCTTCGAGGCGATCGGGTGGATCGACGAAGTGGAGTTGTTGATGTACGAGATCGACCCCGTTGGCGGCACGGCCTGCAGGTTCTGGTTGTAGATGCCGTGCTCCTGCACGCTCGCCTGCAGCTCGCGCCAGTCGTCCTGCGTCGGGATGTGAATCCCGGCATTGTCGAACAGCTCCTGCACGCGTGCGGTCGCCGGCTTCCACTCCTGCTCGGTGTACTTCTCGAAGAACTCGCCTGTCGCGTACTTGGAGTTCTCGAAGTTGTCGAACGTTTCGCCCTTCTCCATAGCGATCTTGTTTGACGCCCGCAGCGCGTGGAACAGCACCGTGTAGAAGTAGATGTTCGTGAAGTCGATACCCTCCTCCGAGCCGTAGAAGATGCGCTCGCGGCCGAGGTAGCCGTGCAGGTTCATCTGCCCGAGGCCAATCGCGTGACTCATGTCGTTGCCACGTGCGATCGACGGCACCGACTCGATGTTGGACTGATCGCTGACGGCGGTGAGCGCACGGATGGCGGTCTCGACCGAAAGCCCGAAGTCCTTCGAATCCATCGCCATGGCGATGTTCATCGAACCCAGGTTGCAGCTGATGTCCTTGCCGATGATGTCGTAGCCGAGCCCCATGTCGTACTCGCTGGGCGTGTTCACCTGCAGGATCTCGGAGCACAGGTTCGACATGTTGATGCGACCCTCGATCGGGTTCGCCCTGTTCACCGTGTCCTCGAACACGACGTAAGGGTAGCCCGACTCGAACTGGATCTCGGCGATCGTCTGGAAGAACTCG
>DXDC01000110.1 GCA_019115685.1 Candidatus Agrococcus pullicola | reverse complement strand
GCAGTCCGCCGACCTGAATCGCGACTTCGCCGCGCCGGTTGCGAGTCAAAATCTGATCAATATCGTTGGCTTCCCTTCCGATGTCGGGGTCGATGATATGCATCGATGGTCGACGGACTACATCGCGGGCATCGGAAATCTGCTCGACGAACCCGAGATTTGGCAACGGTGCGACCGGAGCCAAGAGGAGGTCAACGCAATACTCGATGATCTGCTGCCCAGTCTCCGCCGCCGGCCTGATCACTCTGTGACCTCGCACCTTCTCCAGGTCGGATTGCCGGAAGAGACGGTCAGGGCAAACGTGCATCTGACTATATCCGGAGGGATGAATGAGCCTCAACACATGATTACGAACATGGTGTGGGCGCTGTCCCGACATTCCGAGCAAAAGGCTGACGTCCTGACGGGCAATGTGCCCTGGGGGGAGGCCTTCGAAGAGACCGTTCGATGGCAGTCGCCCATCGGGATGATTCCGCGTGAGGCAATCGTCGATTCTGTGGTGCAAGGGACGTTTGTCCCGGCCGGTGCCAATGTCGGTCTGGTTCTGGCCAGCGCTAATAGGGACGAGACGGTATTTGACCGGGCCGCTCGCTTCGACGTTCATCGTCGTGCTCGAGGGCATGTCGGATTCGGCAGCGGCACCCACATGTGTGCGGGACGCTGGGCTGCGAAATCGGCAGTCGGAGAATTCGCCGTTCCTCGTCTGTATGAACGGTTCCCCGACCTGGCGTTGGCGCTGGGAAGGGAGGTGCAGTGGGATGGGTGGGTCTTTCGCGGCATCACGTCCCTTCCCGTCACCTGGTGACGCCACCTCGGTGCGCACCTCGTCGGGACTTGATGAATAAACGCCTGCCTGAAGACAATGATGTCGCGACATGGCACCCTGAGTGCAGCACAGACTATTGACAACTCCAAACCTGGCGAACGACGCAAGGTCGTCGCAACCTCAGTGATCGGCATCACGATCGAGTGGTGCGGCTTCTTCATCTACGCCTTCGCAGCCAACCTGGTTCTTGCGAAAGTCTTTTTGAACCGTCGGGACCTGCCCCGACTCTTGAGACCAAATGAAGATACGCTTCCAACATCATGCGTTTCCCAGTGAAGCCAACCGAATACTTAGCAGCCCTCTGGAATACGAAACAACACCTGGGCTGACGCGTGTCAGTTCGCCGTGCGCAATCCGTCGAGCGCGAAGGTGAGACGGTGTTCCGTCGTGGCACGGTCGAGGGCTCCCTCGCTCCAGAGCAGCCGGAAGTAGATCGGCGCGTAGAGAATCTCTACGATCTCGGCAGGGTCAAGGTCGTCGCGCAAGCTGCCCTCGGCGACACACCGGTCGATGAGATCGGCCACTGCGTCGCGCCGCTGGAACCAGAAGCGCTCTTTGAACTCGGCCATCGCCTCAGCTTGGAACTGGCACTCGCCGACGAGCTGGGCGATGAGCCGTCCCTCATGCCCGGAGTAGATCTCGGCGAGCGAGACCATGTGCTCGCGGAGCGCATCGATGGCCGGCAAGTCGTTGCATACCGCGGTACGGGCGATGTGATTGTCGAGGAACGTGTCGATGATGAGAGCGGTCTTGCTGGGCCACCAACGGTAGATGGTCGTCTTGCTCACCCCGGCCTCACGTGCGATCCGCTCGATCGACAGGTCCCGCACGGTCAACGCGTCTGATCGCGCGTCATCGAGCAGATCCATCGTCGCTTCTAAGATCGCCCGGCGGCTCTGCTCGCTTCGTACTGCCATTCCTTGATGATACGTGAATCGATACGGCTCGGTCAGCTACGCATCGCGGTGGGCGTGGATTTGGGATCAGCGGCCGTGTTGTGTGTGCCGACACCGAGCCCGACCAGCGTTGCGAGAAGCACGGTGATCGGCACGAGAACAGCGAGGAAGAATCCTCCCAGACCCAGCCCGGCTCCGATCAGAACTCCGCCGAGTGCTCCGCCCGCCGCGGAGCCGATACGGCCGCTGAATTCGGTTGATCCGACGCCGGTGCCGCGGATCTCCGTGGGATAGGCGGCTGCTGCCAGGACCGAACGGGTTGGTCCGCAGGCCGCGGGCAGGATGAACCCGGTGATCGAAAGCAGCACCAGTAGCGCGCCGTACCCTGGGGAGGGTGCGAGGGCGAGGAGCAGAACGACGATTGCGCTGGCGAGCAGGGTGCTGCCGATCACGATAAAGCGGGAAGCTCTGATCAGCAGTGCCCCGAAGAGCAGGACGCTGATCGTGCTCGTGAGGCCGTAGAGACCGATGATCGTGCTGCTCTGCACCGTGTCGAGCCCAGGGTTAGGCAGTTGCAGCATCGTCGGCAGGTACTGCACGACCATGAGCTGCGTACCGAGGGAGAAGAATCCAAAGCACCAAAGCAGCACAGTGGTGAAGGCGTAGCGGCGCGAAAATAGCTGCTTCCACGATCCGGTTTCGGACTGTGGCCGATTGATCGTGTAGTCAATGTCTTCCGCGGGTGCTGCCGGGTCGATCTTGTTGAGCGCTCGCATGGCGCCTGCAGCGTCTCCTCGGGCGGCGAGGAAGGTCGGAGCTTCGGGTACGATGATGCCGAGCGCGATCGCGACGATCACCGGAATTGTGCCGCTGACGACGAGCAGGCCCTGCCAGCCTGTGGCCGGGATGAGAGTGCCGGCGAGGGTGGCCCCGACCGTCGTTCCGAGTCCGACGAAGGCGTAGGCAGTGGCGATGAGAGCCGATCGGCGCCTCGGCGGCATCAGGTCGGCGAGGAGCGTATTGCCCGTGGCCATGGCCGCTCCCATGCCAAGGCAGGCAAGAAGGCGCCAGAGCGAGAAGGCGAGGAAACCGCCCGATGTCGCACCGAGCACGGTACCTGCGCCGAAGAGGAGCGTCGTCGCAACGAGCACCGGTTTGCGGCCCCAACGGTCGGAAGCTCTTCCCGCGACGAGTGCGCCGAGACCCATGGCGATGAACCCGGCGGAGACGAGCGTAGCGATGCCGCCGCCCACGAAGACGCCCCATTCGTCAATAAGTGAGGGGAAGATGTGGCTGACGATGGTGACGTCCATGCCATCGGCCAGCAGGACGAGGGCGATGAGAAAGAAAGCTGCCCAGTGGCGGGCATTCATCCGTTGACTATCGAGGTAGGCCTCGAGCCCCACACTGGACGGGGGGCGTGGTGCGCGTCATTGCGTACCTTCCTTCGCGATTCGAACGGGGGCGCGTTCTGCAGCGAAACGCGCGTAGGTGGCGAGCAGTTCGGGGTCGTCGACAGCACCGAGATCCGCTACTTCAGCCAGCGCGGCGCCCTGGACCAGGCGTTTGACCGGGATCTCGAGCTTTTTGCCCGTGCGAGTGTGCGGGATACCTGGCATCACCACGATCTCGTCGGGTAAGTACCTCGGAGACAAGCCTGCGCGAATGGCCGCGACGATCGCCGTTCGCGCTCGGTCCTCGTCGATGCCGTCGGCGAGGCGCACGAAGAGCGGCATATAGTACTCCTCGTCGTCGAGCTCGGCACCGATGACGAGAGACTCGAGCACCTCCGGCAGCGCCTCCACGATTGAGTAGAGATCGGCGGATCCGAGCCGCAGGCCGTTGCGGTTCAGGGTCGAATCGCTGCGGCCGTGAATAAGGATGCCGCTCGGGGCGAATTCGATGAAGTCACCATGGCGCCAAACCCCGGGATACGTGTCGAAGTAACTTGACCGATAGCGCTTGTCACCGGGATCGTCCCAGAACCTCAGCGGCATGGACGGCATCGGCGCGGTGACCACCAGCTCGCCCCTGCCCTCGGCGGGGCGGCCGGCGGCATCCCAGGACTCGACCTTGACGCCGAGCGCGGGGGCCTGGATGAACCCCACGTGCACGGGAAGCGTCGGGGTGCCGCCCACGAAAACGGAAGCGATGTCGGTGCCCCCGCTCATCGAGCTGAGCCAGATGTCGCCGACTTCCGCGTAGACCCAACGGTAGCCATCGTGTGAAAGCGGGGATCCGGTCACCTGTACGCAACGCAGTGCCGAGAGGTCGTGCTCGTCAGACGGCCGAAGCTCTGCCTTCGCACAGGCATGGACGAAGCCGGCGCTCACGCCCACTGCTGCTGCGCGGGTGCGCGCAGCAACCTCCCAAACGTGGTCGACCGAAGGGTACGTGGGGTTACCGTCGAGCAGCACAGCGGTAGCGCCGACACCGAGCGAAGCAACGAGGGTGTTCCAGAGCACCCAACTCGTCGAAGCCACGTTGAAATAGCGATCACCCGGTCGCAGATCGGAGTGGAACAGCAACATCTTCAGGGACTCGAGTAGAGCCCCGCCGTGGCCATGCACGATCCCCTTCGGCTTGCCGGTCGTGCCGGAGGAGAAGAGCACCCAGAGGGGATGCTCGAAGCCCACCTCGGTGTAAACGAGATCGTGCTCGCCGGCGATGGCATCCTCCCAACGGCAGGACGGACCTTCAATTTCCGGAGGCTCCACATCGGTGTGCCCGGTGACCCAGATGACCCTCTCGACGCCTGGCAATTTCGCCAGCACCTCTGCGAGCTCTGCGCGTCGATCTCGGTCCCTGCCCGATAGTCGGTAGCCGGGAGCCGCGAGGACGACCGTCGGCTTTAGTTGGGCGAAGCGCGAGACGATCGCGCCGGGGCCGAACTCGGGCGCGCAGACTGACCAGGTCGCACCGAGCGCCGCCGTTGCAAGGAGTCCAACGACGGACTCGGCCACATTGGGCAGCACGCCGACCACACGGTCTCCGGGTCCGACGCCCTCGTCCTGTAGTGTCGCAGCGAGCGCTGCGGTGTTCCGCCGCAGTTCCTCCCAGCTCATCTCGGTCGTCGCTCCAGACTCATCAACCGAGAGCAGGGCGACGCCGTCGCGTCCTTCGAGCAGGTGGCGCGCGAAGTTCAGGGTGCGGCCCGGGAACCACCGGGCTCCGGGCATCGTAGGATCCGGCAGCACCGGTCCTGTGTCTCCTCCGAACTCGACTCCGGCGTATGTGGCGAAGAGCTCCCAGAAGGCGGCCGGGTCGTCGACAGACCAACGCCAGAGCTCCTCGTAGTCCGCACCGGCCGGGAAGCCGTGTGCGCGCACGAATTCGGCAAACGCGGTGACATTGGCGGCCGTGATCGTTGCCTCGTCGGGAGCCCAGATCACCTCCCCGCCGGGAGCGTTGGCATCGACGATCATGCCGTCTCCGCTTCGTCAGGCGACTGTTGACGTCGCTCGCCGATCTCGACCGCCGAGAGCTCGGGGGTGCCGATGAGGACAAACAGGATTCTCGCGGCCTGATCGGTGCGGTTGGACCAGGCGTGGCTGGTCGCGCGCTGCACGATCACGTCGCCCGCGCGCACCACGGTCTCCCCGTCGTCGACCATCAGCACGATCTCGCCTTCGAGCACTACTGCGTAGTCGAGCGAATCGGTACGGTGGAACCAGAAGTGCTTTCCGCCGCTGCTGTCGGCGCCGGCCTCGGCTTCGTCGTGCCCGTCGATCTCGGTGAAGATCGCGTTTCCTGCGTTGGTAGGGTAGACGGTGTCTGGCGGGAAGTCGGCGATGCGGAGGATCGTCTGCCCGGAGGCTGGGAAAGTCGGTATCTCGGCTTTGGCTCCCGCCGCATCATCGTCGGTGACATGGTCGATTTCGGCCGAACGTGTCATCCAGGGCACCGTCGCACCGAATCCGGGGATTGCCTCCGACTCAAAATGCTGTGGCGAAGGGCCGTCGAAGAGGATGACGGCCCTCCCTTCGTCGTTGTGGCCGGTGACCACGCGACGCACGGCTGCGCGGCTCATCGCCTCACTCACCGTCTTCGAAGGGGTAAGGGCGGGGTGCGGGCCACCAGTCGGTAGTCTCCTTCTGCGATGCAACGCGGTTGCGGAGTGTCCCGATGCCTTCGAGCGCGAGTTCCACCTCATCGCCGGGCTCGATGAATCGCCCGATCTCGACGCCTGCGCCGAAGCCCATCGTGCCGGAGCCGATGAGATCTCCAGCTTGCAGTTGCCCGTAGAGGGAGACGTACGCGACGAGTTCTGCGGGGGTGTAGACGAAGTTTTCGACGCGGGTTTCCGAGCGTACTTCGCCGTTCACCCGCACTTGCCCGGCGAGGCCTTCGATCGAGTTGATTTCGTCGAGAGTGGTGATCCATGGGCCGATGCCGTAGGCGAAGTCCTTGCTGTGCTGGGCACCCATGCCGATCGGGCCCTCGAGTGCCTGGACGTCGCGCAGACTCCAGTCGTTGAAGATCGTGATGCCGAATACATGCCCGAGTGCGTCGTCGGGAGTGAGGTTGCGCCCGGGTTTGCCCACGATGTAGCCGATCTCGAGCTCGTAGTCGAGCTTCTCGGAAATGCTCGGATACGGCACTTCCTGGTTGTGGCCGTAGATTGTCGCGGTATTGCCCTTGAAGAACCCGGGACGCTGATATACCTCACGAACGGGCTTGTCGTGCACCACGTTCTTGAAGTAGTTCTCAATGTGAGTGCCGAAGGTGAGACCGTCGCGAATGACGGGCGGATCGATCGCGGCGCGCCAGGAGACATCACCAATCGCGATCGCGGCGTCGTCGGCCGCGGACAGCGCCTCGTTGGCCCGAGCGAGGAATGCGTCGCCTGCTGAGATGCCTGTTGAGAGGCTGCCCGGGAAGAGTGCGAGCGAGACCGCGCGGGCGCGCTCGGCGGTCGCCCCGCCCCGGCGCAGCACGAGCGCGTAAGCGCGTGCCAGGTCGATGACTCGGTCCTGCTCCGGTTCGACGGCGACGACGCGAGTCGTCTCGCCGTCGGGGGTCGATACCGAGATCCGTCCGATCTTCATGATGTGTGCTCCTTCGTTTCAAATATCAATTCGATACGTATCGTACATTATCAAGTGTGGCGGGGCCAGCCCCGATAATCCCCGCGACGGGGATCTTCTGTGTCGTCATCTTTCGGTGCGCATCGTTGCGCAGCTCTCAGGGAGTCCTTGGGCCGTCTTCAGCGGTTCGGTATCATGCAGTGCGCGAAGGGTGTCGCCTCGGAGGAAGCCGAGATCACGGCGGATTTCGGTCAGGAACTCGAGACCAACAGGATTGACGTCGAGTCTCCCGGGCCGGGCGTCCCAGTGCGCCGATGCCGCGGGCCCGAAGCCCGAGCGTTTCATGAGCGCGACGCCTTCCGTATCTGGTATCTCGGCGGCCACACGCGTCGCTGTTGCAAGGGATCGCAGGTAGTCGGATAGCTCTGGGGACTTGGTGATCTCGGTACGGGATACGAGACCCTGGCCAGGGAGAGCAGGGAACTGGTCCCCAAGGTCGAGCAGCACCGCGGCACCCGCCTGCTCGGCCAGCACGTCGAACGGCGGGCCGAGCAGGGTCGCGTCGGCAGAGCCGGCGAGCAGCGCCTCCATGCGTGCCCGCACGCCCCCGACTTCGATTTCCATGACTTCGATTCCCGCCTCGCTGAAGATCGCTTTCGCTACGAGCGAGAAGCCGCTCGTAGCCGAATCGACCGCGAACCGGCAGCGGGAGAGCGCCGATATGTCGCCGAAGCCGCTTCGGGCGACAAGCCGCAGAGGCGTCGTCCGCTCCACCTGCGCGATGAGCCGCACATCGGCACCGGCGCGCGTCCATTCGAAGAGGTTGTCCATGGCCGTGACGACGAGGTCGAGTTCGCCGCGCAACAGCCCGTCGAGCTGGGCCGCACTTCCGCGTGTGTGTTCGAATGCCATGTCGACGCCCTCGAGCAGACGGTGCTCGCGTGCGATCACCAGCGGTACAGGCTCGACGAAGTGGCTCTGCCGGAGAGTCATCGCCGCGACCGCTGCCAGGGTGGGAGCACGCCTCGACGGCCCCGGACCTCGGTGCGTTGGACGCCGAGTCCGGTGATCTCGCACTCCATCACGTCGCCGTCCTGGAGAAACCTGTTCCAGTGCGACCCGTTGCCCGCCGGGGAGCCCGTGATGAGGAGGTCGCCGGGCTGGATGATCGCATAAGATGAGACATAGGCCACAAGGCTCGGCACGTCGAACATGAGGTCGTCTGTACGCGCGTCCTGCATAACCTGCCCGTTCAGCTTCAACGTAATCCGCAGGTCCGCTGGATCAGCGACGTATCGCGCCGGCACGAGCCAGGGCCCGGTTGGGAAGAAGGTCGGCTGGTTCTTGCCCCGGAACCAGTCGGTGCCGAGGTTCGCGATGTCGGGGCGAGGAATGAGGGAACGCGCCGAAATGTCGTTCACGATCGTGTAGCCCGCGATGTAGTCGTTCGCGTCCCCGGCGGCCACGTGGTGTCCGCGACGGCCGATGACCACGCCGAGTTCGAGTTCCCAATCTATGTTGTCGCCCACTTCAGGCAATTGCACGTCGTCGTAGGCGCCGCTGACCGCCGAGGGGATCCCGGTCCACACGTACGGGTCGCCGTGGGCTCGGCGCTCATCGTTCGCCTGTGCGGCTTCGGCCCAGAGCTCCTCCTCGTTTGCGTCCTCCCTTCCCAAGCGGTGTGCGACGCTCATCTGCAGGATGTGCTCGCGGTAATTGGCGCCGGCGGCCAAGACCGGACCGATCGGTTGCACCGGCGGCAGAACCTCCACCCCGTTGATGGAACCTGAAGGAGTTGTAGCAGTTGTCTCGGAGTTGGTGAGCGTCGCCTCGATCCGGTCGAGGTTCGCCTCCCAATCGTCGAAGAGGTCGACGGTCGTGACGGTATCCGGGATCATTGTCGAAAGGTCGTGCCATCGGTCGCCGGCGACCGCGACTGGTCGTCGGCGACCCTCGTGCTCGATCGTGCCCACGACGAACGGGGCGTTCACGTTCAGTGTTCGATTGGTCATCTTGTTCGCTTTCTTCAGAGGTCCGTTCCAATCGCGGTGTAACCCGGGTGCGGGGAGAAGCCGGGGATCAGGTTGACGAGCTCGGTCAGTTCGGCGGGCGAGCTCGCGGTGCCGAAAATGTATCGGTCTGGTCGGATCACGAGGCCGATCGCCTCCGAGGCCTCCAACAACTGTCGTGCGCCCGGCTCCGCATCGCGTAGCACGACGATGTGGTCGTCGCGCTCGAGCCGGCTCCTCGTCGCAGTGTCGAGCGCGTCGTAGGTCTGCGTCGTCGCCACGACGATGAATCCGGATCCCAGTCTGTCGTCCAGACGACAACCATCGGCTAGGACCGGTTGGATGCTCAGTCCCCCCGCGCGGGTGTTGACGGCGCCCGTGTGGAGCCCTGGCCCGAGCCGCGGTGAGACGGGCGCGAGAGAAGTGGGATCGGTACGGATTGCGGCGTCACGTCTGGCGGCGATCTCCGGATCGGTGGTTTGGACTCCAAGTGCCGCCTGCACCGCCTGTTCCACCCAGAAGCGAGCGTGCGGGGCCCGCTCTGATTCGTAGGTGTCGAGCAGTTCGTCTCCTGCCGACCCGTTTGCGACGAGCTCGAATTTCCAGATCAGGTTGACCACGTCGCGGATCCCGGCGCAGAGCCCCTGGCCGAAGAGCGGGGGCGCCTGGTGCGCAGCGTCGCCTGCGAGGAACACCGGTCCCGACCGCCATTGACGAGCGACGCGCCCGCGGAAGGTGTAGATCGCCTGCCGCTCGGCGGTGAATCGGTCGGCCGGCAGCACGCCGAGGCTCATGCGCTCGACACCGGCGGGGGTGATGATCTCGTCGAGGTCGTCGTTGGGCATGACCATGAATTCCATGCGCACCCGAGTCCCCGGGAGTCGCACCCAAAGCGCCGGGCGGCTGTGGTGGCTCAGGAATACCATGTCATCCTCGTACCCGGGACTGTCGATGAGATGCCCGTCGACGACCACCCACTTCTGGTCTTCGCCGAAGCGGTCGCTCTTGATCCCGACGGCCTGCCTGACGGGCGAGCGTGCGCCGTCGGCGGCGATCACCCACCGCGCCCGCAGAGTCGTCTCGACTCCAGCGGAGTCCAGGACGTCGACCTCGACTCCGTCATCGGCTGGGCGCACCTTGAGCGCCTCGGTGCCGACCCGGAGTTCGACGCCGGATGTGTCCTCGACGAGTTCTCGGAGCTGGGTCTCGACCTCGGGCTGGTGGAAGTTGATGTCGTCGTGCCAGCCCTGATCGCCGAGACGACCCGTGGGAATGCGTACGAGTGTCTCCCGAGCTTCGTTCTCGACACGTAACGAAGTCATGGGGATCGTGACCTCCTCCAGCCGAGCTGCGATCCCGAGCGACTGGAGCGTCCGGAAAGTCTCGCCGTCGAAGTGCACGGCGCGGGCCGTGGGCCAGGGCTCCGCGTCCTTCTCGATTCCGATCGCGGTGAGGCCGGCCTGGCCCAGCAGCGCGAGTGCTACTGTGCCGACTGGGCCTGCGCCGACGACCACGACGTCGGCATCGGTTTCTGTTCGCATGACACTTCCTCGTGTTCAGTACGTATCGTATCGATTGATACGTTACTCCCCCGCTGCCCACGCGGCAACATCCGCGGAGGCGTCGGGGCCTTCAGGGGCGTCGGTCGTGATCGCTCACGCGCACGGCCGCGGCGGCCAGCTTCTCCTCGGTGCCTTCAACGACGCCCTGCTCGGTCGCCGTCGGCCCGTTCGCGGGCGGGAATGCCTCGAACATGGTTTGCGGGAGCGTGCGGTTGCGGTAGAAGTCGTCATTGCCCTGCGACGGGTGCCATCGATAGGGTTCCCAGTCGGGCACGTAGTTGCGGTAGCCGCCGGTGTTGTGCAGTACGTATCGTGTAGTTATTATGATCCTCTCTCGGAGACCCACCGACAATACGCGCCAGGGGCCTCCGAGCGGTCACCTGCTCAGTGCTGATCGGGATCGCTCACGCGGACCGCTGCGGCGACCATGGCCTCCTCTGAGCCCTCGACTAGGCCCTGCTCGGTAGCGGTCGGGCCCGCCGCCGGCGGGAACGCTTCGAGCATCGTCTGCGGAAGCACCCTGTTGCGGTAGAAATCGTCGTTGCCCTGCGAGGGGTGCCAGCGGTAGGGCTCCCAGTCAGGAATGTAATTGCGGTATCCGCCGGTGTTGAGCTCGATGCGCAGGCCGCTGGGCTCACGGAAGTACAGGAAGGCCTGCTCACCCACTCCGTGCACACCAGGACCATACTCGATGGGCGTGCCATGCTCGATCAGCAGATCTGCGGCTCGGTCAAGCTCGGCGCGGGTGTCGACCCACCATGCGTAGTGATGGATGCGACCGGAGCCGTTCGAGCCATCGAGCAGGATCCCGAGGTCGTGAGACTTCTCGTTCGTCGTGAGCACGCCGAAGAAGGTGACTTCCTTCCCCTCGATCTCGAACGCGGAGTATCCCATCCGGCGGAATCCGAGGGTCTCGCTGTACCAGTTCGCGAAGCCCTCGACGTCCCTGGAGGCTATGGTCACGTGATCGAGGTGACGGGCCGCGATTCCCACAGCGCGCCGCTTCTCCGGGCGATCGGGGAACTCGGAGGCGAACTCACCCTCGCCGTGGTACCGCTCCGCCTCCCAGAAGAGCTGCATCGTGTGGCCGTAGGGCCCGGTGAAGATGTACGAGCGTCCGAGGTGCGCCCCCGGTTCCTTCCATTCGCCCGCGTGCCCTGAGGCTTCGATCCGCTCGACGGCCTCGTCGAGTGCCTCGTCACTGGTCGTCCGCCACGCCATCGAGACGAGGCCGGGCGCGTCGCCCTTTCTCAGCACGAGGCTGTAGGTGTAGAAGTCGCCCCATGCACGCAGGTATACCTTCTCGTCGTCGCGGTCGATCACGCGGAGCCCGACCTGCTGTTCGTAGTAGCGCACGCTCTCTTCCAGGTCGAGCGCGTAAATCTCGAGGTGGGTGAGCTGCGAGAGCAGATTCAACATCTTCATCGACATTTCCTTTCTTCTGATGCACGACTTCGTGCCTCAGAATCCATTCTGATGGACCGATGGACGAGAAGGAATTCCGAACTTTCAATGGTGAACATTGTGTTTCGCAATAGTTTCCTCGTGCGCGCGCTTCAGTACATCGCGCAACCAGAGGTGGCCCGCGTCGTGGGCGCGATCCCGGTGCCACCAGAAGGTCTCCCGGATGGGGTCGAGTGGCGTCGGCGGCTTCACCACCCTCACGCCCTCTCCGCGCGCTTCGGCCTGTCGCGCCAATGTCTCGGGAAGCAGCGCGATCCGATCCGTGCCCGCGACGAGCGAGGACACCACGAGGAAGTGCGGGGTGACGACTGCGTCAAAGAGGTCGACGCCCTGCGACTGCAACTGCCGGCGGGC
>DXDC01000109.1 GCA_019115685.1 Candidatus Agrococcus pullicola | reverse complement strand
TTCAACGAGCCCGGCAGCTCGCTCGCGTCCAGAACGCGAATCAAGGCGCTGGCGCAGCAGACCCGGCAGGACAACGCTCGCTTCTTCGACAGGGTCGACGATGTTCCGACGCATGCCGTCACGCAGGGAATCGGGACCATCCTGGATGCCCGCCACCTCGTGCTCCTCGCGTTCGGCTCGCAGAAGGCGGCCGTGCTCGCGCAGGCCCTCGAGGGCCCCGTGACGGCACGTTGCCCGGCCTCCGCGGTGCAGCTGCACCCGGACGTGACCGTCGTCGCCGACACTGCTGCCGCCGCGAAGCTCGAACTCGTCGAGTACTACGAGCACTCCTGGGCGCATAACGAGCAGGGGCTGCGTTTCCGATGAACGGTGTGCTTTCTGCCGATCCCGGTCGGACCGTCATCCACTCCGTGCGCATCCTGGGTGCGGCGGATGAAGCTGATTGGATCCTGTTCGAAGACGGCCGAGTTCGCGAACTCGGTCGCGGTGACTCATGGCGTCAACACGAAGCTGACGCGATCATCGATGCCCGCGAAACGGCGGGGCCCGACGCGCTGCTGACGCCGGGATTCATCGATCTCCACGGCCACGGCGGCGGCGGGCACGCGCACGAGGGTGGCCGGGACGCGATTCTCGCCGCGCGGGCGTTCCATCTGCAGCACGGCACGACGCGGGCAGTGGTCTCGTTCGCGACCGCGCCCATCCACCAGCTCGCCTCGCATGTCGCGACCGTGGCCGAGCTGGTCGGCCGGGCGGGGATACTCGGCTCGCACCTCGAGGGTCCGTTCCTGGCTCCGGAGCGCAAGGGGGCACACGATGCGGCGCTGCTATGCGCACCCGAGCCGAGCCTGATCGACACGCTGCTGCAGGCCGGAGACGGCACCGTTCGGCAGGTCACGATCGCGCCCGAGCTGGCGGGTGGCATCGACGCGGTGCGGCGGATCGTGGATGCGGGAGCCGTGTGCGCCGTCGGGCACACGAACGCCGACCGAGACACCGCTGCCAGGGCGTTCGATGCCGGTGCATCCCTGCTGACCCACGTCTTCAACGCGATGCCCGGCCTTCTGCATCGATCACCGGGCCCCATCGGTGCCGCGCTGTCGAACCACGATGTAACGCTCGAGATCATCGTCGACGACACGCACGTGCACGCCGACCTGGTGCGCACGGTCGCTGCCGCGGCACCGACTCGCACAGCGTTCGTCACGGATGCCATGGTGGCTGCGGGGATGCCGGATGGCGAGTACCTGCTGGGCGCGCTCGACGTGACCGTGCGCGACGGCGTTGCCCGTTTGACCGAAGGCGACGCGATCGCCGGTTCGACACTCACGCAGGACGATGCGCTGCGCAGGGCCGTGCGAGCCGGAGTTCCCCTGGAGGTCGCGGTCAACGCACTCACGCGCATCCCGGCCGCAGCGCTGGCAGAAGAGAACCTCGGCAAGCTGTCCGTCGGCAGCATCGCGGATGCCGTGCTGCTGGATGCCGACCTTGCGGTGCGAGCCGTCTGGGTCGACGGAAAGCGCTCGGTGGGACGACAAATGCCTACTCAGTAGCGTTCTGAGTAGGCATTTGCCATCTTTCAACACGTCGCCGATTCGAAAGATGCCTGCTGAGAACACTTCTCGGCAGGCATCTTTCGAATCGAGGCGGAACTCCTGCGCCCCCCGGATGCGCGGTTTACGCGTGCGGGTTCGGCATGAGCGAGTACTTCATCGACAGGTACTCGAGGATGCCCTCGGCACCGCCCTCGCGTCCGATACCGGACTGCTTCACGCCGCCGAACGGAGCCGCTGCGTTCGCGAGCACACCGATGTTGATG
The DNA here is from genome assembly GCA_019115685.1 of Candidatus Agrococcus pullicola. GTDB lineage: Bacteria > Actinomycetota > Actinomycetes > Actinomycetales > Microbacteriaceae > Agrococcus > Agrococcus pullicola. The sequence continues at coordinate 2,311 of DXDC01000109.1, read as the reverse complement.
CCCATCATGCCGGTGTCGATGAGGTCGACCAGGCGGTGCTGGCGTGCGACGTCCTCCGTGAACACGTAGCTCATGAGGCCGTACTCGGTTGCGTTGGCGCGTGCGATGGCCTCTTCCTCCGTCGAGAACCGCTGCACTGCGAGCACGGGGCCGAAGATCTCCTCGACGGAGATATCCATGTCCTCGGAGACGCCGTCGAGAACCGTCGGCTGGAAGAACGAGCCCGGTCCGTCGACCTTCTTCCCTCCCGTCGTGACGCGAGCTCCCGAATCCACGGCGGCGCCGACCAGACGCTCCATGTTGACCACGGCCTTGTCTTCGACGAGCGGGCCGATGGTAACGCCCTCTTCGGTGCCGCGACCGACCTTCAGCTCGTTGACGCGCTCGGTGACTCGCTGCACGAACTCGTCGGCGATCGAGTCGTGCACGATGAAGCGGTTGGCTGCCGTGCACGCCTCACCGATGTTGCGGAACTTCGCGGCGAGCGCTCCGTCGACGGCCTTGTCCAGGTCAGCGTCCTCGAAGACGACGAACGGCGCGTTCCCGCCGAGCTCCATCGAGGTGCGGAGCACCTTCTCAGAGGCCTTCTTCATGAGGCCGATGCCGACCGGGGTCGAGCCCGTGAACGAGACCTTGCGGAGCCGGTCGTCCTCCATGATCGCGTCTGTCAGCGCGCCGGTCGAGCGGGTCGTGATGACGTTCACGACACCCTTCGGAACTCCTGCCTCCTCCAGCACGCGAACGAATGCGAGCGTCGTGAGCGGCGTCAGCGTTGCGGGCTTGACAACCATGGTGCAGCCAGCGGCGAGCGCGGGGCCGATCTTCCTGGTCGCCATCGCGAGCGGGAAGTTCCACGGGGTGATCAGGTAGCAGGGGCCGACGGGGCGGTATGAGACGAGCATACGGCCGGTGTTCTCGGGATTGTCGTGGTACCGACCATAGACGCGCACGGCCTCTTCCGAGAACCAGCGCAGGAACTCGGCACCGTACTTCACCTCGCCGCGCGCTTCCGAGAGCGGCTTGCCCATCTCGAGCGTCATGAGCAGTGCGAAGTCTTCCGCGCGCTCGATGACGAGGTCGTAGGCGCGGCGCAGAATGTCGGAACGCTCGCGTGCGGATGTCCGTGCCCACTCGTCCTGGACTGCGCAGGCCGCATCGAGCGCACGCATGCCGTCTGCGACCGAACCGTTCGCAATGGTGTGGATGCGCTCGCCGGTAGCGGGGTCGCTTACGTCGATCGTGCCGTCTTCACCTTCGACCCATTCGCCGTCGATGAACAGCTTGCCCGGGACACTCTCGAGGAGTTCCCGCTCCTTTGCTGCATTGGTCATGCGATACTCCTTCGTCTTGAAGCCTGAACGTGCCGGATCGTTACGGCAAACGCGTAAAACCAGAATACAGCGCCGAACGGATGTCGCAACACCCGTTGACTCGGCGACTTTCCCTGTGCTTCAGAATCGGCCACGGACTCGTTTTGCGAGGGCAATTTGACCCCAATGAGCAGACTACGGTTGCAAATTACGGTAATACCGTATGACAATAGGATGAACACAGCCTCTGCAGCAATCCGATTCAGCACTGCTGCAACGTGAACAAAGGAGATCACATGCAGGAGCAGAACTCCCCGGAAGACGCTGCGCCGTCGGCAGCGAAAACCGACTACCGCCCGCGCGAACTGACGGCGGCCGACCGCCGAGTTTGCTTAGAACAGTAGTCCCTCACCCGCGACGAGCGCCGAAGTCAGCCTCTGTGGGCAAGCTGCAACCAGTTCCTGTGCATGCGCACCAAGCATCTATTCGACGCGATCGACCTGCACAGACCCGCCGGACGCTCAGATTATAAGTCTTGACGGACCCCAGGAGACGATACGTCGAACGATTGCGTCCATAAAGCAAACAGCGTTTCCGCATGCGTCTGAAGCAGCTGGTGCGGGGCGCCCTCGATCATCTCCAACTCGTAACCGAGCGCCCCTGCGACTCGTTCGACGACAGCGGGAGGAGTCGACTGATCCTGTGCCCCCGCAATGCAAAGACCTGGAAGCCCTAGTCCCTCAAGTTGTCGCCGATGACCGGGGAACTCTGCGAAGTCGAGCCAAAGCGCGTCCCAGCTCCGAGCGCTCATCCTGCGCAAACGCTCCGATGCATACGCGACTGCGGGATGCGCAGTCGCTATCTGCTTCGGCTCGAACCATCGCTCGATCGTGAGCGCAATCAATGGCTCCATACCGCCCGCGGTCGCTGTCGCCCGTTCCTTGAAAGCAGGGTAGCCGCGATCAGGCGAGGCGACAATCGTCAGGTGCCGCCAAGTCTGC
>DXDC01000013.1 GCA_019115685.1 Candidatus Agrococcus pullicola | reverse complement strand
GTGCTGACTCGCCGAAACCGGGTAGGTCCGGTATGAGGATGCGGTATCCAGGCAGGTGCGCGGCGATGGTTTCAAGACCGTGATGGTCACCTCGAAACCCGTGCACGAATGCGAGCGGTCGCCCTGACTCCGGCCCGTACTCGAACCACACGGTTGCAACGCCGTCGACAACGTTCGATCTACGACGAACAGGGGTTCTGTCGAGCAGCTGCTGAAAAGGAGAAGTGACGGCCACGCAGACAAGCCTATGCGTGCTGGACGTGCCGGGGCATTACGTTGGTACCTATGAGTGAAACAGAGGCAGCGGCGCCCGAGGCGCCTTGGGCAGCACGACTCGCAGTCTTCGATCTGGAGACCACGGGCGTACAGCCCGACCGCGACCGAATCGTGACGGCGTTCGTCGGTGAAATCGACCTCTCGGGCGATCTCGTGCAGGGACGTCACTGGTTGATCAACCCGGGCATTCCGATTCCTGAGGCCGCCAGCAAAGTGCACGGAGTCACCGACGAAATAGCCCAGGCGGACGGCGTCGAAGCCGCTACCGGTGTCGCGGAAATCGCAGGATTGATCGGCAGGCTATTCGAGGGCGGAGTGCCCATCGCGGCATTCAACGCCGCGTACGACTTCACGCTGCTCGACAGGGAATGCAGACGGTACGCGATCCCCGCCCCCAAGCCCACTCTCGTTATCGACCCGCTCATCCTCGACAAGCAGGTGGATCGGTACCGACGCGGGCGCAGGACTCTGGAAGCGACGAGCTCGCAGTACGGAGTCTCCCTGGAGGGCTGGCACGAAGCGGCTGCGGATGCGGCAACCGCTGGTCGGCTCGCCCAAGCGATAGGGCGCGCCTACGAAGAAGTGCGCGTTCCTGCTCACGACTTGCACGCAAAGCAGGAGGAGTGGGCTCGGCAGCAGGCGGAGAGCTTCGCCGAGTACATGAGAAGATCGAAAAACCCGGACTTCGTCGCAGAAAGAGGCTGGCCCGTCCGCGAGTGAGCGAACGGGCCAGCGAAAGGGTGAGGCGATTAGCCGCCGAAGCCCTTGTAACGGTTCTTGAACTTTTCGACGCGACCTGCCGAGTCGAGGATGCGCTGCTTACCCGTGTAGAACGGGTGCGAAGCCGACGAGATTTCGACGTCGATGACCGGGTAGGTCGCACCGTCGAGGTCGATCGTCTTGTCGCTATCGGCGGTCGAACGGGTAAGGAACGTCTCGCCACTTGCAAGGTCGCGGAATACGATCTCGCGGTACTCGGGGTGGATGTCAGTCTTCATTGGTCCTCGCGTGCGGGTCTGTATTGTGAAAATGAAAGTCTCGGGTGTCTACGCACCAACGGTCTACTCTAGCAGGTGACAGCAGATTTGCGCGACCTTCGCGCGGGCGTTGCTAGTCCTTTGCTCGCGCAGTGAAGCGCTCGCCGGTCTTCGTGATCTGCAATGGACGTCCGAACGTGCTGGTGAGCTTCTCATCGGTCAGAATCTCATCGAGCGGCCCTGCCGCGACTCCCCTACCCTCCGCTAACAGCAGTGCGTGGGTGAAGCCGGGCGGAATCTCCTCGACATGGTGCGTGACCATGACAATCGCGGGCGCGAGTTCGCTTTGTGCATACTCAGTGAGCGATACCAGCAGATCCTCGCGGGCACCGAGATCGAGGCTCCCTGCCGGTTCATCCAGCAGCATCAGTTCAGGGTCGGTCATGACGGCTCTGGCCACCTGCACGCGCTTGCGTTCACCATCCGACAGGGTGCCGAACGTGCGCTTGGCGAGCGGGCCGAGATCCCAGGCGTCCATGACCTCTGCGGCGCGTTCGATGTCGACCGACTCGTACTCTTCCCGCCAGCGGCCCGTCACTGCGTACGCAGCCGTGACGATCGCATCCCCGACCGTCTCGTAGGGCGGGATGCGGCGCGCCAGTGAGGTCGCCGCAAGACCGATACGCGTCCTGAGCTCGAACACGTTCACGCGGCCGAGCCGTTCACCGAGTACGTCGATCGTGCCGGTCGTCGGATGCATGCCCGCTGCAGCCAACTGCAACAGCGTCGACTTTCCAGCACCGTTGGGGCCGAGGATCACCCAGCGTTCGCTTTCATCGACGCTCCACGTCAGCCGGTCGAGAATCGCCCGGCCGTTGCGGACGACGGAGACGTTATGAAATTCGAGAACCTTCGGCATGAATCCCAGACTATCCGTGTGTCTCGTTGATCACGCTCTGATAGACCGCGCGTGTCTGGACTGCGATGCGCTCCCACGTGAACGACTGCTCCGCTCTGAGACGACCGGCCGCGCCCATCCGGTGCGCACGTTCAGGGTCGGCCGTCAGTTCCGCAAGAGCAGCGGCGAGGTCGGTGATGAACCGAGACGGGTTGATCGGCGTCCCCGTACCATCGTCCAACTGCTCGATCGGCACGATGAGACCGGTTTCTTCATCTGCGACGACTTCCGGGATCCCGCCGGTACCCGAGCCCACGACTGCGGCCCCGCACGCCATCGCCTCCAGATTGACGATGCCGAGCGGCTCATAGACACTCGGGCACACGAAGACGGTCGCGTGACTCAACAGCGTGCAGAGGTCGCGTCTCGGCAGCATTTCTTCGATCCACACAACGCCCTCGCGCCTGCGACGCAGAGCATCGACGAGCTCACGAACCTCCTGCATGATCTCGTTCGTGTCCGGTGCGCCTGCGCAGAGTATGAGTTGCACATCCGGCGGCAGTTGGGCCGCTGCCTGCAAGAGATAGGGAAGCCCCTTCTGACGCGTAATGCGGCCGACGAAGATGACGGATTGCTGATCGGGGTTCAGGCCCAGCTCCCGCGCCCTATCAGGGTCGTCGATCCTTGCCCAGTCGCGCAGATCGATCCCGTTGTGAATCGTGACCACCCGCTCCGGATCTAGATCGGGATAGACCCGAAGAATGTCTTCTCTCATCCCGTCCGACACCGCGATCACACGATGCGCCTGCTGGTAGGCGAGCCGCTCGATATCGCTGGAGAGTCGATAGCCACCTCCCAGCTGCTCGGCTTTCCACGGGCGAAGCGGCTCAAGCGAGTGCGCAGTGATGACGTGCCCTATCCCGTGCAGCTGGGATGCGCGTCTGCCTGCCTCATTCACGTACCAGGTATGCGAGTGCACCAGGTCGGCACCCGAAACAGACTCTGCCATGAGGAGGTCAACCGCAAGCGTCTGGAGCGCCGGGTTGGCGTCGGAGTACTCGGAAGGCAGGGGGTACGACAAGACGTTCTGCTCATCACGAGGTCCGCCGAAGGCGTGCACGCGCACGTCGATGGAGTCGCGGAGCGCACGAACGAGCTCGGTGACATGGACACCTGCGCCGCCGTAAATGGTCGGCGGATACTCTTTGGTGACAATGTCGACCTTCATGGCCCCGAGCCTACCCACTTCAGTAGCGCTGAGACCATCTTCACTTCTAGGGTGGGTTCATGGACAAGAAGGTCTTCGGTATCGTCCTCGCCGGTGGCGAGGGAAAGCGCCTCATGCCGCTCACCGCGGACCGTGCGAAACCCGCGGTGCCCTTCGGCGGATCGTACCGGTTGATCGACTTCGCGCTCTCCAATCTCATCAACTCCGCGCTTCGTCAGATCGTTGTGCTGACGCAGTACAAGTCTCATTCACTCGACCGCCACGTGTCCCAGGTGTGGCGGATGTCGAACATGCTGGGTGCGTACGTCGCCTCTGTGCCAGCACAGCAGCGACGCGGCAAGCACTGGTTTCAAGGTTCCGCGGATGCGATCTTCCAGAGCCTGAACCTGATAACCGACGAAAAGCCCGACATCGTCGTCGTGGTCGGTGCCGACCACGTCTACCGCATGGACTTCCAGGCCATGATCGATGCGCACATCGCATCCGGGGCGCGAGCGACCGTAGCGGGCATCCGACAGCCCATTGAACTCGCCGACCAGTTCGGCATCATCGAAGCGGACGCAGCGGAGAAGAGCCGCATCAAGGCGTTCCACGAGAAGCCGCAGAATCCGACTCCCCTGCCCGGCTCCCCCGACGAAGTGCTCGCCTCTATGGGCAACTACGTGTTCGACGCGGATGCACTCGTCGAAGCGGTCTCCACCGACAGCGAGATCGAAGAGTCGAAGCACGACATGGGCGGGGACATCATTCCGTGGTTCGTCGAGCGAGGCGAAGCGCACTTCTACGATCTGAACGACAACGAAGTGCCCGGTGCAACCGACCGCGACCGGTTCTATTGGCGGGACGTGGGAACTCTCGATTCGTACTTCGAAGCGAATATGGATCTCATTTCGCCGCTGCCGATCTTCAACCTGTACAACCGTGACTGGCCGATCTTCCAGCAGCAGGTGAACATGCCACCCGCGAAGTTCACACGGGATGTGAACGGACGCCAGTCGAGCGTTATCGATTCGATCGTCGACGCCGGCGCGGTCATCGCGGGAGCTTCGATCGTGCACTCCGTCATCAGCGGATGGGTTCGCGTTGAATCCGGTGCGAGCGTTCAGGACTCCATTCTGTTCGACCACGTCCGGGTCGAAGAGGGCGCCGTGATCCGTAGGGCGATCGTCGACAAGGATGTTCGGATCGGCCGCGACGTGCGCATCGGCGTGAATCCGGACGAGGATCGCGAGCGGGGGCTCTACGTCTCCGAGTCAGGCATCGTGGTCGTACCGAAAGGTCGAGAGCTCGAGGCGTAGCGCGTCGCTCAAAGGGCAGTGCGTACATGGCGCACGCTTTGGACTGCCCGCGAGGCGATGAAGGGCTCGATTTCTCTATGCCTGGGAGCGATGGGAAACTTGGCAGATGGCTGAACCATGGCTCGTTGTCTCGGACGTCGACTCCACTCTGATTCGTGACGAGGTGATCGAGCTCATCGCGGATGCGGTCGGCCCCGATGCTCGGGATCACGTCGAGAACGTCACAGAGCGGGCGATGCGTGGGGAGCTGGACTTCGCGGACTCTCTGCGCGAACGTCTCCTGATGCTGCAGGGTGTTCCCGAGTCGGTGCTGGCGGATGTCGTAGAGCGCGTGCGCGTGACCGACGGGGTGCGGGAGTTCGTCGATGCAGTTCAGGGCGCGGGGGGTGCGGTTGCAGCGGTTTCAGGCGGATTTCACGAGATTCTGGACCCCTTGGCCGCGCGACTCGGTATTCGAATAACTCGCGCGAATCGACTCGAGGTCGAGAACGGGGCGTTGACGGGGCGCTCCTTCGGGCCCGTCATCGACGCCGCGGCCAAGCGTGACACGCTGCTGTCCCTGGGGGCGAATCTGGGCATCCCGCCCGAGCGGACGATGGCTGTCGGCGACGGAGCGAACGATCTGTTGATGGTGGAGGCCGCCGGCGTCGGCGTCGCGTTCTGCGCCAAGCCGGTGCTCCGAGAAGCTGCCGATGTCGTTATCGATCGCCCCGACTTCCGCGAGCTCCTCCCCCTGTTCGCCTAGCCCAAATACCAGGCACACTTCTCGGTCTATACATGGAATGATCGCGCTATACGGGCGTGTCGCCATGCATAGACCGAGAAGTGTGCCCTTTCGACTCGGGTGGGTGGTGGCCGGGAAGGCTAGTTGCCCATGCCCAGGCCGCCATCGACGGGGATGATCGCTCCGGAAATGTAGGCGGCCTCGTCGGACGCCACCCAGCGGACCACGTCCGCCACTTCCTCCGGCGACGCGAAGCGGCCAGCAGGGATCTGCGACTTGTACTGTTGCTGCTGCTCTTCTGGCAGCGCTGCGGTCATATCGGTCTCGATGAACCCGGGAGCAACGACGTTCGCGGTGATGCCGCGTGCGCCGAGTTCCCGAGTGATCGAACGCGCCATACCCACCAGCCCGGCCTTCGACGCTGCGTAGTTGACCTGGCCGGCACCGCCGATCTGCCCGACGACGGAGGAAATCAGCACGATGCGCCCGAACTTCCCGCGCAGCATGCCCTTGTTCGCGCGCTTCACGACACGAAAAGCGCCCGTGAGGTTGGTTTCTAGAACGTCGGAGAAGTCCTCCTCCGACATGCGCATCAGCAGGGTGTCCCGAGTGATGCCCGCGTTGGCGACGACAACTTCGACCGGGCCGAGCTTCTCCTCGATCTCTGAGAATGCCGCATCCACGGATGCGCTGTCGGTCACGTCAGCACGCACCGTCAGCGTGCCCTCTGGGCCTTCCCCGCTGCGTGCGGTGACAGCGACGCTATGGCCGGCCTCGGCAAAGCTCTCCGCGATCGCACGGCCGATGCCGCGGTTTCCGCCGGTAACGAGCACGGTTCTTGGTGTCAGATCGGTCATGGTTTCGATCGTATCCCGTGACCCACAGGAGTAGACTCGAAGTCGCCCATGAAACACGAAACGCCTTCGCTGACAGAGCTTCCGACATCGCATTCGGATGAGCTCAGGAAGCGCATGACCGTCTACTCGATCATCATGGGGCTGCGTGTGCTCAGCATTCTGATATTCCTGGTCGTCCCGGGCCTGTGGAAGATTGCTCCGGCGATCTTCGCCGTTTTCAGTTCGTACTTTGCGGTGATCATCGCCAACGCGGTCGGCATGTTCAGCAAGCCCGTCGGGAAAGTGCAGATACCGACGAGGGAGCTCGAATGACGATGCTCGGCTTCGGCATGACGCCGGTGTACGCGGAGTGCTCGAAAGCGGGCTGCCGTGCGGAAGCGAAGTGGGCCGTCCACTGGCGAAACCCCCGCATCCATGCGGAAGACCGGGTGAAGACCTGGGCAGCGTGCGAAGAACACCGTGACGAACTGCACGATTTCGTTCAGGCCCGCGATTTTCCCGTCAGCATCACGCCGTTCGGCATAGAAGTTGAGAAGCTGTAGCGAGTGCGATCGACTTGAGACGTTGGATGAGCGCGCGCACTGCGCCCACGCTCCGCGGTCGCAGAACACCCGGGATGCACGGAGCGTTGCCGGTAGACAGTAGTTCGAGAGGGGTCTAGATGCTGCAATTGCTCCGGACACCTCGTTGGATCGGCTGGCTCGCCTTCCTCACGATCTACGTTGTCGTGTGCTGTGCTTTGGGCGTGTGGCAGTGGGATCGGCGCGAGCAGGCTCAGACTGCTATTTCCCGGCTCGACGCGAACTGGTCGGCTCCTGCAACGCCGCTGCAGGAAGCGCTGCCCGATCCCGCTGAGTTCGACCAAGATCAGCAGTGGCAGCGCGTCGAGCTGGAGGGGCGCTACCTCGTCGATGAGGCGCTGATGATTCGTGGTCGGATGGTCGCGGGCCAAGTCGGCTTCCAGCAGCTCGTGCCTTTCTTGACCGACAGCGGCTCGGTGTTCTACGTCGATCGCGGTTGGGTTCCCGTGAGCGCTGAGACGAATGAAGTGCCGGCAGCGTACCCCGAGATCCCCGAAGGCGACGTTTCCGTGCTCGTCAGGCTGCGCGAAGACGAGGGGGAACTTCGCGATCAGGATGCTCCGGAGGGGCAGGTCTACAGTGCTGATCTCGATCGCCTCTCCGGCCAGTACGACACCACCGTGTACACGGGAGCCTACGGGCTGCTCGAGAGCGAAGACGGTGCAGTGCCGACCGACATCACGGTGCAGGAGCGCCCGCTGCTTGACGAAGGACCGCACCTCTCCTACGCCCTGCAGTGGGGTGTGTTCGCGCTCATCGGGGTCGGGGGATTCATCTATGCGCTGCGGCAGGAGTCGCTGAATGACTCCGACGAGCCGCGGCCGAATCGCAAGAAGCGTCGCGACGAAGAAGAGGAAGACGCACTCCTCGATGCCGGCTGAGGGGCAGCGGCGCCCGGGTCAGCGCTTACGCTTCTTGCGCGCCCCGGAGTCGTTCGTATCAGGTGTGGATGCCGCCTCATCGGATTCCGGCTGAGGGATGATCGACAGGGCCTGGGTGCGAAGCGACGGCGCGCGCCACCCCCAGAATTCGCTTGCGAATCGAACGGCCATGACGAGCAGGGTGATCAGCAGCGTGGCCCACCATTGCGCCCATCCCAGTTCGAAGAGGGTGGCGGTGAGTGCTGCTCCCAGCAGTGCGGGCGTCAGGTACAGCGTCGTGTCGCGTTTGAAGACCACAGGGATATCGCCTGCGATGACGTCGCGCATGATGCCGCCGCCGACACCGGTGAGCAGCCCGACGGTCGCTCCAGCAACCGGGTTCAGCTCGAGCAGGCCCGCCTTCAACGTGCCGTTGACGACGAAAATGCCGAGACCGATGGCGTCGAACACGAGCATGGCTCTGTGCAGGCGTTTGATCAGGCGGTAGAGGAAGAACACCAGCAGGCCCGTTGCGCAGGCGACGATCAGCATCCACCAGTTTTCGAGCGCGGCGACCGGTGTCGCCCCGATCAGCACGTCGCGCAGCATGCCTCCGCCTGTGCCTGTGACGACCGCGAGGCCGATCATGCCGATGATGTCCATGCGTCGTTCCGCGGCCAGCAGCGCACCGGACGTAGCGAACGCGACGAGCCCGGCGGTCTCGAAGGCGAGTGCGACGGTGGAAAACACCTCGGGGTTCACAGAGTTCTACCCTCCTACAGCCCTCAGTCGAGCGCTACCAGTTCCAGATACTCAGGAGCGTAGTGGTCCTCCGTGCCTTCCGGCATGATGAGCACACGTTCGGGATTCAGCGCTTCGACCGCGCCCTCGTCGTGGGAGACCAGGATGACTGCGCCTTCGTACGAGGCCAGCGCGTGCAGAATCTGCTCTCGGCTTGCCGGGTCGAGGTTGTTGGTCGGCTCGTCGAGCAGGAGCACGTTCGCGCTCGAAACCACGAGCTTTGCAAGCGACAGCCGGGTCTTCTCTCCTCCGGACAGTACCCTCGCCGGCTTCGACGTGTCGTCGCCCGTGAACAGGAACGAGCCGAGCACGCGGCGGGCCTCCGTCGACGTGAGCGAATCGGATGCCGACATCATGTTCTCCAGCACGGTGCGATCGATGTCGAGGGTCTCGTGCTCCTGGGCGTAATACCCGAGCTGCAGGCCGTACCCGCGCTCCACTCCCCCCGTGTCCGGCGCTGCAAGCCCGGCAAGGATGCGCAAGAGCGTCGTCTTCCCCGCCCCGTTCAGTCCCAGCACGACCACCTTCGATCCCCGATCGATTGCGAGGTCAACCGCGGTGAAGATCTCCAACGAACCGTAGGACTTCGAGAGGTTGTGAGCGAACAACGGCGTCTTCCCGCACGGCAGCGGCTGTGGGAATCTGATTTTCGCAACTCTGTCGCTTGTGCGCTCCTCTTCGAGCCCGGAGAGCATCCGCTCTGCTCTGCGCAGCATCTGCTTCGCCGCGACGGCCTTCGTCGCTTTCGCTCCCATCTTCGCGGCCTGCAACTGCAGGGTCGTCGCCTGACGTTCGGCGTTCGCGCGTTCGCGTTTGCGCCGTTCTTCGTCGACTTCGCGTTGGCGCAGGTAGTGTTTCCAGCTCATGTTGTAGATGTCGATGAGCTGTCGATTCGCGTCCAGATAGAACACGCGATTCACAGTGTCGCCGATGAGATCGACGTCGTGACTGATGATCATGAGGCCACCCGGGTACGCCTGCAGGAACTCTCGCAGCCAGATCACGCTGTCGGCGTCGAGGTGGTTCGTCGGCTCGTCGAGCAGCATCGTGTCCGCACCGGAGAACAGGATGCGGGCGAGCTCGATACGGCGGCGCTGACCTCCGGAGAGCGTGCGAAGAGGTTGGTCGAGGATGCGCTCCGGCAATTTCAGATTCGAGGCAATCGCATTCCCCTCTGCCTCCGCGGCGTAGCCGCCGAGTGACAGGAAGCGGTCCTCCAACCGTGTGTACTCGCGCATCGCCGTCTCACCGGCTTCGCCTTCGAGCCCCATGCGTTCGGTCGCTGCGTTCATGCGGTTGCGAAGACTGCCCAGGCCCCTGGCGTCCAGGATGCGCGCACGGGCGGACTGATCCGGGTCGCCTGATCTGGGATCCTGCGGCAGATAGCCGACCTGCCCCTGCCGGGATATCTCGCCGTGGAAGGTGTGCCCGTCGCGATCGTCGCCAACGCCGGCGAGCACTTTGGTCATGGTCGTCTTGCCTGCGCCGTTCCTGCCGACCAGGCCGATCTTGTCACCCGCCGCGATCCGGAACGAGACGTCGCTCATGAGCGTGCGCGCACCCACGTGCAACTCGAAGTTCCGTACTTCGATCACGTTCGACCTCCCTCCGGCCCGGTTTCGGGCACAGCCTTCTATGCTATATGCCGCAAGACCCGACGCGAGCATCCGGCATTGCGCGTTCGGAGAAACATCGCATCTGCGGTTACAGTGAAGGATGTCCACGAAGCTGCTCTCGATCGGTACGGCAGTGCCGAACGGCAGTTTGCAACAGGGCCGGCTACGCGATTTCTTCGCATCGCAACCGGGCATCGACTCGCGCACGCGACGCATTATCACTGCTGCTTTCGACCACTCGGGCATCGACCGCCGACACGCTGCGATCGACCTGCTCGACGATAACTCAGGGCAATTCACTGATGCGGACGGAAAGCTGCTGCAACCGACGACGGGCGAGCGAAACAGTGTGTACCGGAAGCAGGCTCCGCTGCTGTTCGCTACGGCCTCCCAGCAGGCGTTGCGGAGGGCTGCGATGGAGCCAGACGAGGTGACGCACGTGATCACGGCGTCCTGCACGGGGTTCTTCGCGCCCGGGCCCGAGTTTCGGCTCGTACGAGACCTGGGGCTGCGAGATACTGTCGAGCGGTACCACCTCGGCTTCATGGGCTGCGCGGCCGCGTTTCCGGCGTTGCGCGCGGCAAAACGCATTTGCGATGCGATGCCGGGAGCGGTTGCGCTCGTGGCGTGCGCCGAACTCTGCTCACTGCACATTCGATCGTCGGAGGACTCCGAGCAGATCGTCTCCTCCGCAGTATTCGCCGATGGTGCGGCCGCGGCTGTCGTGACGTCCTGCGAGTCTCGTGACCGTACTGCGTTGCTGGAAGTCGGAGCCTTCTCCACCGCCACGACGAGCGACGGAGAAGCAGACATGGACTGGGATATCGGTGACAGTGGCTTCGACATGCGGTTGACGCCGGAGGTTCCGCGAATTGTCGGACGGGAGATCTCAGGCGTCGTCGGAAGCGCGCGCGGCCACGATCGGGTCGACGCCTGGGCTGTTCATCCCGGCGGTAAGGCCGTGCTCGACCGCGTGCAGCAAAGCCTCGAGCTTTCCGACCACGACATGGCTGCTTCACGAGCGGTGCTGAGGGAGTTCGGAAATATGTCGAGTGCGACCGTGCTGTTCATTCTCGAGCGCATCCTCGCGGACGATACGCTTCCCCACGGCGCCAGCGTGTTCGGAGTGGCATTCGGCCCCGGACTCACGGTTGAGACGGCGCAATTCACGAGAATCGGCTCACCGTGACGCTCTCGAAACGAGCGGAGCATCTGACGGAGCTCATGGATGATCCGGAGTGCGATCCGGTCAAGCTGCGCCGCACACTCGAACGGTTCAAGTACGTGAACAGGATCGTGGCGGGCTGGGCAAGCATCTACCGGAGCCGCATTCGACCCGAATTCGCTGCTGCGCAAGGGCCCGTCCGCCTGCTCGACATCGGCTGCGGAGCCGGGGATGTGCTGCGACGGATGGTGTTCATGGCCAGGAGGGATGGCTTCAGCATCGAAGGCATCGGCATCGATCCCGACACAAGGGCACTCGAAGTTGCCCGTGCAGCGAAGCCAGTGGACGGCGTCAGCTATCAACTTGCGACAAGCACGCGACTGGCTGCCGCAGGCGAGCGCTTCGATGCAGTGATCTCCAATCACCTACTGCATCACTTGGATACCGGCAGCCTCGCACAGGTCATACGTGACACCGAACAGCTGACCACCCGTATCGCGGTGCATTCGGACATTGAACGAGGCTGGACGGCCTACGGCTTGTATGCCGCCGGGATCCTGCCGCTAGCGCCCGGTACGTTTCTGCGTACGGACGGCCTGCTCAGCATTCGCCGCAGCTTCACGGCCGAGGAGCTCGAGTCGGCCGTGCCGCGGGGCTGGCGGATCCACAGGGGTGGCCCGTTTCGCCTGCTGGCAGTGCTTCGACGTGGCGGAGAAACGTCGTGACCTCAAGCCCCGGGGACGGTGAACGATCGGGCACCAGGGACGTTGCGGTGGTGGGCGCAGGCCCTGCGGGGCAGTTCATCGCTGCCGAGCTGCATCGATTCGGCCTGGATGTAGCCCTCCTCGAACGTCGGAAGACCATGGCTCCGGGCTCGCGAGCCATCGGCATCCACTCGCCTGCGCTCGCCGCGCTTGAGCCCTCTGGTGCCGTCGACAGCATTCTGGCCGAGGCAGCTCGGATTCGTCGCGGAGAAGCAAGAACACGCTCGCGCACGTTAGGTTCTGTGCGCTTCGATCGGGCAGGCAAGCGGTTTCCCTTCTCCATCGCAGTGCCGCAGTCGGTCACGGAGAGGGCGCTGTCGGAGCTGGGGCCGACGCCCCTGCGCGATGTCGAAGTCCTCGCGGTCGAGAATTGCGGTGATGCCGTGGAGCTATCGACGACCTCGGTCGGCATGCCTTCCAGGATTCGTGCAAAGGCGGCTGTCATCGCAACGGGGTCTTCCGGTCGTTTCCTTGCTGCGGGTGAGCACGATAGGAGAACCTACACGGATCATTTCCTGATGGCGGACATCGTGGAAGACGCGCATCAGCCTGAGGAAACCGCCGTGATAACCCTCGACCGTGCCGGAGTCCTGGAATCTCTCCCGCTGCCGCAGGGAGGACGAAGAATTGTCGCGTGGGATGCGGGACACGCCACGACAGAGCCCGTCCAGGATCAACTCTCCAGATTGCGGACAGCGGTCGAGCAGCGCACGGGCGACAGCGAGCTTGCGAACCGGATCGATTCTGTAAGCGGCTTCGGCATACGGAACGTGCTGTTGCGGCGAATGCGCCACGACAGGGTTTTCGTAATCGGTGATGCCGCGCATGAAATCAGCCCCATCGGGGGCCAGGGAATGAATCTCGGTCTTCTGGATGCGGCGACGCTGGCGCCACGACTCGGGCAGTTGGTGCGCGGACGCGCGGGCGCTGAGCTCGAACTGGATCGTTGGGAGCGCCGTCGGCTGGAATCGGGCAGGTTCGCGGCGAAGTTGGCGGCACTCAACACACTTGCCGGACGCCCGCGTTCCCGCTTCGGTCACGCAGTACGATCCGCGATTGTCGCGTCGGCTCTAGGAACTCCGCTCGGCAGGGTCGCAGCAAGAGCCTACGGCATGGGCTTCGACCGAGACGCACGCCTCAGGCGGTGAATCCGCCGGTCAGGACGAGCTGCACGACGAGCAGACCGGCGGCCAGCATCACGATGCGGAAAACGGTCCGCGTTGCTCGCCCCCGCAGAGTAAGGACGCAGGCGACAGCCGCCAGGCTCAGAACCGCGGCGAAGAGCACCCATGCAAGTGCGATGCTGTCGCCTGCAAGGCCTGACGCGACGGCAACGATGCAGGCACCCGCGATGAGGGAAGCACCGGCCACAACGGCTGCTGCCCGCTGCCCAAGCCGCTGCGGAAACCCGAGGACTCCCGCACGCCGGTCATCCGCGATGTCGGGGAGCACGTTCGCACAGTGGATCGCAACGCCGAGGCTCACTCCCGCGCACGTTGCCCAGATCGGCGCAAGCGTGCCGCTCGCAACGAGCACAGGAAGCGAAGGGAGCGTCCCGAAGCCGATCATGTAGGCGAGAACCGACAGCGGCGTGGCTTTGAGCAGCGCGTTGTAGAGCCACCCGGAGAGGAGGAAGACCAGGTGCGCGGTCGAGAAGCCCCAACCGAGCAAGAGCGAGAGCACGATGGAGAGCACTCCGAAGACGATCGCGAGGATCCAGACGACGCGAAGCAGCCCGAAATTGCGTGCCAGCGGCTTGTCAGGCCTGTCTGCCGCGAGGTCTCGCGGAGCATCGATGGCATCGTTGGAAAGCCCTACTGACACTTGCCCGAACAGCACGGTCGCGACGAGGATGGCGAGAGCGCGAGCGTCGAGCGAAGCGGCAACGCCGAGACCACAGGTAGCGGCGGAGACGACCAGTGTCGGACCTGGGTGCGTCGATCGCAGGAGCAGCCAGACGACGCGCACGTTCGGCCTCCCTCTCCCCCGGACCAGTACGCTTTTCACTCTAAGCGCTCGACCACGCTGGAGCATCCGTCGGGCGCGATGGTTCCACATCCCCTGAGCGATATCGGGAATGAACCCTTCAACGTCCAACGGCCTCAGGCTCGATTCGCCGGGGCCAATCATTTCCGTTCGATCCGCATCCGGCGACTCCCCCGCGTTGCGCAGTGCGGCCAAGAGGGAGGCGCGACTGCCGAGAATTGGAGCACTCATTGGCGGGCTGCTCACGTTCTCGACACCAGCATCAGCTCGTCGACGATCCGCGCACTTGCAGGAAAAGCAGTCGTGCCGCAGTCACGATGGCTACCCGTGATCGTCAGTTCCGGGACGGGGATCCGGCATCAGCGTCTCCACCACCGGCTTACGTCTGGCACGGATCCAGACAACGAAACCCCACGCCGTGAAGACGCCGTAGAAGATGTACATGAACCCCGTCGCCCAGTAGCCGGCGCTGAGCAGCAACGGGACCCCGACGATATCGACCGCGACCCAGATGAGCCAGAACTCCGTCCAGCCCTTGGCCATCCCGTAGGTGGCGAGCAGTGAACCGACGAATGTCCAAGCATCCGCCCACACGGGCTCGAATGATCCGAGGGCGCGAAAGAGCGGGGTCAGCGCGACCGTACCGACGATCAGCCCGATGATGAGTGCGATTCGCTGGCGGCCGTTGGCCCACTGCGGCACGACTTTGCCGTCAGCCGAACGAGCTCGCCGCCATCGTCTCCATCCGTACACGGCAACGGCGATGAACATGATCTGGCGACCCGCTTGGCCCAACAGTGTCGGCAGTGACTGGGCAGGATCGAGCAGGCTGCCGAGGAAAACAGTCAGGAGAAGCAAATTGCCGACGATGCCAACCGGCCAGGCCCACACTCGACGAAGCATGCCGCCAAGAGCGCTGGCGAGTCCGAATGCGTTGCCCGCGACTTCCCGTAGCAGCAGCTCCTGATCGCCGCCGACGGGAAACGTCGCTGAATACAGGGCGACGAGCGTATCGATCAGCCATTCCATGATCCTCCGAGCCTATGACGGAAGAGCCCCGATCGTACGCTGACACGGATACGGGCGTGAACGGCATAGTCAAGGAGATCAAGAAGCCTAAATCGCTCGCCTTGCGGTCGC
>DXDC01000108.1 GCA_019115685.1 Candidatus Agrococcus pullicola | reverse complement strand
GCGCGAATGCTCGTGCGCTGCGGGTCGCCCCGTGTTTGGCCGAGTCGGATAAGGCCGGGGCGAGGTCTGAGGCGAAACTGATCCTGGTCGGCGCGGTGCAGCGTTGGGCTGAGGCCGGGTCGGGTGCGGTCGCGCAGGCGTCTGCGGGGCCGTTCCAGTTGTCGACCGATACGCGGCAGCGCACCGGGTTCAACCTGTGGCCTTCGGAGATCGAGGTGCTGCAGGATCTGTGCTCGAAGGACGCGGGCGGCGCGTTCGGTGTGGACACTGTTCCCACGTCGGGGCGGGTGTTTCATGACGAGGCGTGTTCGGTCGTGTTCGGGGCATCGTACTGCTCATGTGGTGCGAGGCTGACGGGCGGCGAACCGTTGTGGCCGTCGCCATGAGTAGCGTGTTCCCGCTGACTCAGGAGGTCACCAGGCTGCGGTCTGGTGGCGTGGTGACTGATCCGTTCGGTAACGAGGTGCCTGGTGCACCTGTTGAGGATCAGATCATGGTGTTCGCGTGGTGGGTCGGTTCCTCTGGTGAGCCGTACCCGTCGGGGCATGTGGAGCGTGTCGAATCTGACGCGTCTGTGATTGCCGCGCCTGGGGATTTCGAGCCGTCAGATCAGGTGATCCTTCCTGGTGTTGGCTTGTTCGAGGTTGAGGGGCGTCCAGCGAACTTCGATAACAATCCGTGGTGGTCTCCCGGTGTGGAGACTGTCGCGCTCCGAATGGTTGAGGGTTGATATGCGTATCGACTGGCTAGGTAACAGGGGGTTCCGTGAGCTCCGCACCTCGGCTGGGGCGCACGCTCTGGTGGAGGCGGAGGCCGAGAAGGTGTTGGCTCGTGCCCAGTCGGGTGCGGGCCGGTCCCAGTTCGGCATGAAGTCCACGTCGGGTCACACTCGTGCTGGCGCGATTGTGTACACGGAAAACCCTGCAGCGATGGTGCGTAATGCACGGGACAACACTCTCGTCCGGGCTCTTTACGGTGGGTGAGCTTCTGGTGGCTCCGTCTGCGCTCCTGGTGGCGGTGACGGTGCTACGTGACGGGCTGGCGGCGCATGATCCGCAGCCGGTGTCGACCAGGGTTCCAGCGCAACGCAAACCCCGGTTCGTCACCGTCACCAGGGCAGGCGGGTCGATGCCGAACCCGTTCACTGAGTCGATCGTCCTGATCGTGCAGGCGTGGGACGAGGACAAGGTTCTCGGTGAATCGCGTGCCGAGCAGACCGCGAACTTGTGCGCAGGACTGCTGCGTGCATCGTCAGGCACCCGCGTCGCGGGAGCGAAGATCCGACATTGGGAACCGAACGCGCTGCCGTCGTGGTTCCCAGACGATTCCGGGATTCCCCGGTTTCAGTTCACAGGCGAACTCCGTCTGGCGTTGAACAAGCAGTAACAGCACGACCTTCTCTCAAGCAGGCCCGGTCCACGAGTTGCCTGAGAGGGGCACAATCATGGCGAACAATACCGCCAATATCACGTCCACGAACCCGGCTGACGGTGGCGAGTTCTATCGCGCACCGCTCGGGTCGACCCTTCCGACCGATGCGATCACCGATCTGGATGTGGCGTTCAAGGGGCTGGGTTTCACCGGCGAGGACGGTTTCGTCGTCTCGCAGGCCCGGTCCACGGAGGACAAGCGGGCCTACGGCGGTGACGTCGTGTACAGCCTGCAGACCGAGTACGGCGTGTCCGTTCAGGTGACGGTGTACGAGTCGCAGAACGCCGAGGTTCTCAAGACCGTGTTCGGTGACGACAACGTCACTGTCTCCGGTGCCACCACCACGGTCAAGTACAACAAGAAGCGTCTTCCCCGTTCGGTGTTCGTGTCCGATCACGTCACGGATCAGGGGCTGCTGCGTCAGGTCATCCCGGTCGGTCAGGTGACGGAGGTCGGTGACATCACGCTGGTGCACACGGACATTCTCATGTACCAGCTGACGATCACCGCGTACCCGGACGCGAACGGCGACTACATGCTCGAGTACCGGACCGTCGATGCCGAGGAGCCCCCGGTCGGCGGCTAATTGTTCTCGCCCCGGTGGTGGTGATCTGTTCACCCCTTGGACCGGGCCTGCCCATCACCGGGGCGGGCTTTCTTGAACGCTGAGCGTTTAGGCCCGGTCGCACCCAACTTCTATGAAAGGTCCGGTCCAATGACTGATTTCTTCCTCCGCGTAGATCGTCCCGAGAACCGCCACACCTGGCGATTCCTCGACTCCGATGCAGACGGCGCCGACACCATGCAGACGATCTCCATCCCCCACCGCGAGTGGCTGTCGACGGCCACTTTCGACAAGGTCAACGAGTTCGCAGAGAAGAACCCGAACGCGCTGCCCGGCGAACTGATCGAGCACATCATCTCCATCGAAGACCCGGAAGCCCACAAGTGGATCAAAGCCAACCGTAAGAAGATGCCCCTCGGGGCACTGAAGATCATGTGGGACGAGTTCAACAGTGAGCGCGAGATGAGCCAGGGGGAATAGGGGCCCTCCTCGGGTTCATCAGGCAGTACGGATTCGAGGATGCGTTACGGGCCGATTTGATGCGCGACGGCCTGTCGTTGGACGATTTGGGCCGCCAGTTTTCCTGGGTGGATCTGAAGTCGTACATCAAGTACTCGCGTCAAGATTCTGCGTTGGCCTACGTGTACAAGAATCCGCCGGTCGATCCGGCGACTGTGCCGACGCAGGGCACGTTGCTGTCAATCAAGGAAAAGCGGGCGGCGAAGATCGCCAAACTACAGGGCGCTGATACCGAAGTGGTGGCCCATAACCGTCGCGACCGGAAGAAGCAAGCCTGACCTGCTAAGATAGAGGCGTGGCCGGAGGTGCGCTAACACCTTCCGGCCACTGACCCAATCACCTTGAGCGACCAAGGAGCGGGCTGTGGACAAGCCTACCTGCACTATCGACGGATGCGAACGCACTGCCTACTGCAAGGGCTGGTGCAAGAACCACTATGAACGGTGGCAGTACAACGGCACCCCGCATCGGGAATGCCGAGAATGCGGCGCTGAAGTACCAATCAAAAGTCCTGGGGGCACCACCTACTGCTCGGAGCGGTGCCGCAAGGGCAACGTGCCCGAAGCCCGGCTCGTCCTTAATCGACGCGGAACTTACGTCAGACGATGCACCACATGCGGGGACCCCCTGGCGTCAAACAGAGGCAAGTACTGCGCTGAAAGCTGCTGGCCGACCTGCTCTGCGCCAGGTTGCGAGCGCAAGTACGTGGGTCGGTACTGCGACGGACATGCCCAGCGGGTCAGAAAGTACGGGACCCCCGTCATTCCGTGCATCGAGTGCGGCATGAACATCGGCCTGGACAGGTTCCCCAAGGCGACGTGTAGTGATGCTTGCGACCCACGATGCGTCGAACCTGGCTGCGAACGGGAGCCGTGGCTCACCGACAGGTGCGCTACCCATGAGGCGCGTGAGAAGCGGCGTCAACTATTGGCCGAGTACCGAAATAGAGCGACGGGGCGGGCCTGCCCGGTATGCGAGAAGCCGCTCGACGGAGGACCACTGCAGCGGTACTGCTCGGTATCGTGCACGAAGTTCGCAAACCGTCACCCCGACATTCAGTCCGCTCTATGGAAAGAGTGTGTCGGATGCGGGGAACATTTCAGCCTCCTCGAAGTTCTCGAAGAGAAGCGACCACGCAGACGCGCCGATGTGGCCGATTGCCATTCGTGCTCGAAGCGGAACTTCCACATCTACCGGATACATAAGGACGACGTTCTCGACAGCCGCGGCACCGACTGTGGCCTGTGCGGCGACTCCATCGACCTCGACTTGGCATGGCCGCATCCACAGTCTCTTTCGATAGATCACATCATTCCGTGGTCTGTCGGCGGAAGCCATGACCTGGCGAACCTGCAGCCAGCACATCTTATCTGTAACGCGAAGAAACAAGACAGGGTGGGATTCAAGATCGCCTAAGCGGTCCCCACCCGGAATAAAGGGTGGTGACTGTCTTGGCAGAACTGGCAACGGCGTGGGTGTCCCTACGGATTTCGTCGCAAGGCGCTCGTCAGGACGTAACCAGGGCACTGCAAGGTATCGAGTCTGACGCTCAGAAGACCGGCCAGAACATGGGGTCGAAGATCTCGTCGGGCATCGGTTCAGTGCTCAAGAAGTCTGCCATTGGCGTCGGTGTGGCGGGTGGAGCAGCCCTCGCCGCGGGGCTGACCAAGGGAATTGGCCGGCTCTCGGCCATAGAGACAGCAGAGGCGAAGCTGTCTGGCCTTGGTAACTCGGCGGCCGACGTCGGCAACATTCTCGACGTAGCCCTCTCGAGCGTGCGCGGAACTTCCTTCGGTTTGGAGGAAGCTGCGACGATTGCGGCGTCTGCTGTTGCTGCGGGGATTAAGCCGGGTCAGGAGCTGGAGCGCACCCTGAAGTTGACGGGTGATGCGGCGGCGATTGCGGGCACTGACCTGCAGTCGATGGGGTCGATCATCAACAAGGTCGCCACCTCCGACATGATGCAGATGGATGTCGCGAACCAGTTGATGGACGCGGGTATCCCGATCTTGCAGATGGTTGCGGCGGAGATGGGTGTCACCGCCGAGGAGGCACGCAAACTCGCTTCCGACGGGAAGATCTCGTTCGAGACTTTCCAGAATGCTCTTGAGCAGGGTGTTGGTGGCGCTGCCTTGAAGATGGGTGACACCACTCAGGGCGCGTTCAAGAACATGGGGGCGGCTGCTGGCCGTCTTGGTGCGACGCTTGCTGGACCGTTTTTTGATCAGGCTGGTGGGGCGTTCCGTGGGATCACGGATCTGCTGGATGATCTGAACGCGGCGGCCGGGCCGGCGATGGAGGAGGTCGCGGCGTGGCTTGAGCGTGCTGGTGGGGCTGCGTCGGATGCGTTCGCTAGGTTCCGTGAGTCTGAGTTCGCCCGGGATGCGATGTCTGATCTGGGCGGTATTTTCCGGTCGTTGGCGGGTACTGCGTCGGATGTGTGGCCGTCGCTGGTGAAGATTGCCGGGGCGCTCGGTGATGCTTCCGCCGCGTTGGGTGTGTCTGCGTGGGACACGTTCGTCATTGCGCTGGGTGCTGCGGCGTCTGTGCTGGATGCGTTGTCTGGGCCGCTGGAGTTTGTGGCGAACGTGATGGAGGCGCAGCCGGGGCTGGTTACTGCCGCGGTGGCGGCGTGGTTGGCGTTTAAGACTGTGCCGACGGTCATGGGTGGCGTCACTACGGCGGTGGAGGCGTTGCGGGCCAAGGTTGGTCCCGCAGTTCAGGGTGTTCGTGACTTTGGTGGCGCGTGGCGTACGTCGATGGTGTACGCGGCGCAGGCCAACCCACAGTTGGGGACTGCTGGTCAGGCGATGAAGGTGCTTGGCGAGAACGCTAAGGGTGCTGTGCGGGGCGGTATTTCTGCGCTGTCGAGTGCTCTTGGTGGTCCGTTGAACATTGGTTTGATGGTGGCCGCTGCTGGGCTGATGGCGCTGTCTGCGCATAGTCAGAAGGCGGAGCAGTCGCAGGATGCGTTGAGTCGGTCGTCGGAGCGTCTGGCGGAGTCTCAGCATGAGGTGGCGGCGGCGTTGGCTGAGGCTAACGGTGAACTGTCGTCTGATGTGTGGGCTGAGCTTGAGTCGCAGATCGGGTCCACGCGGGATTCGATGGACGATCTGGCTGCAACTGGCCCGGGTGTCATGGGTTGGATGGGTGGCCTGTCGAAGGCGTCCGGGCAGCTGTATGGGGCGTTCAAGACGCAGAACGCCGGTATGGCGGAGACTGCTGCGGCGACGATCGCGGCGACGTTTGAGCAGTCGAAGTTGGCTGGCGAGTCGGAGAAGGCCGCGAAGGCTATCTCGTCGCTCGGGCTGACTAACGAGGAAGTCGCGGCCCGGGTCTATGGCTCTCAGAGCTCGTGGGATTCGTTGCGTAGTTCCCTGTTGGCGTCCGGTGAGGGTGGCAGTGAGGCTGCCGACCAGTTGGGGCGTCTGCGTGCCGAGTTTGAGCAGCAGAAGGCCGCGATTGATGCGCTGCCCG
>DXDC01000107.1 GCA_019115685.1 Candidatus Agrococcus pullicola | reverse complement strand
TCCGACGAGTTATCGATTCAACAATGACGATCTCGACAGCCGGCTGGATGAAGCGCGGGAACGCATCATCGAGGCTGTTGGAGCAGGCATCAAACCCGCAGAGTAGCTCACGGTTATCGATCGGTTGGGCTTGAGGTGCACAAGGCTCGTAGGATTGACGTTGTGGAGCCAGAGGACATCGACGACTACGACCGAGAAGTTGAACTACAACTGTTTCGCGAGTACCGCGACGTTGTCGGTATGTTCCAATACGTGGTGGAAACGGAGCGTCGTTTTTACTTGGCGAACGATGTGCAGTTGACCCGTCACGATGCCGGCACAGATTTCTATTTCGAGATCGAACTCACTGATGTATGGGTTTGGGACATCTATCGCGCCGATCGGTTCGTGAAGAGCGTCAGAGTACTCACGTTCAAAGACGTGAATGTAGAAGAACTCCAGTCGCGAGATTTCGAACTCCCAAAGGACCTTTCCCTCGACGAGTAGCGAGAAAAGCACGCTCAACACGGCGAAGCTCTCCACAGGGGCGTAACCTGCGGATGCGCACGGGGTCGCGGCGACTCCATGCTGGCGGGGTGGATGCAAGAACTACACTCGGACGGCACGGCGAAGAGCTCGCCGCGAATCACCTGCGTTCCCAGGGATTCACGGTCATAGAACAAAACTGGCGCTGTTCCGCTGGCGAGCTGGACATCATCGCAAGGAGCGGCAGACGCTTCGTTTTCGTCGAGGTCAAAACCCGTCGCAGCACCCGCTTCGGGCATCCGCTGGAGGCGATCACGCGCGAAAAGGCGCTGCGACTACGCGCTCTTGCTCGCGCGTGGATGCGAGAGCGCGACGCGTCAGGGCCGATCCGCATCGATGCGGTGGGCATTCTGTTGAACGGATCGACCGTAGATCGTCTCGACCACGTCGAGGGCATCGCATGAGGCTCGTCGGCAACACGTATTCGGTAACGCCCAAGGGGATGGGCGGGGCCATCGTCGGTATACAGGTCGACATCGCGCCCGGACTCCCACGCGTGCACGTCGTCGGGCTGCCTGACGCAGCCATAGCTCAGGCAAAGCACCGCACCTGGTCAGCGCTGACGCATTCCGGCTTTCAACCGCCGGACACCAAAGTGGTCGTGAACCTGAACCCGGGCGATGTACCGAAGGAAGGTTCGCATTTCGATTTACCGATAGCCATCGCCCTGCTGCGGGCACAAGGAGCCGTGCCAGACGAAGCGCGGCCAACCAATGTCATCGGAGAACTCGGGCTGGACGGTCGATTGCATCCCTGCCGGTCGATTCTTCCGTTGGTGCGAGCCGGTCGGGACAGCGGGCGAACGAGGGTCGTCGTCCCCAGCGCAAACGAGGTGGAGGCCTCGCTCGTGCACGGAGTGGAAGTGATCGCGGTACCCTCCCTCGCACACGCAGCGGCCGCCCTTGGGGCAGATATCGACCCCGTACCGGTCGAGGCAATTGCGCTCGGAACCGCTCCGGGTCGACGCGTTCCCGTTCCTGACATGGCCGACGTGATCGGCAATACCAGTGCAATACACGCTGTCGAGGTTGCCGCGGCCGGCGGGCACCACATTTCACTGCTCGGGCCACCCGGAGCCGGAAAGACAATGCTTGCGAGTCGCTTGCCGGGGCTTCTGCCGGAGCTCACACCCGAGCAAGCTCTTGACGTGGCCGTGCTTCGAGGCATCTGCGGCGAACCGTCCATGGAATATCTCGATACGACGCCACCCTTCGAGGCGCCGCATCACACTGCGAGCGCTGTCTCGCTCGTCGGAGGCGGTCCCACAGCGAAGCCGGGAGCGATTTCGCGGGCGAATCACGGGGTCCTCTTCCTCGACGAAGCTGCTGAGTTCAACAGCGATGTATTAAATGCACTCCGACAGTCGCTCGAGAGCGGCTCGATTCGAGTCGACCGGCAGAAAGTGAAGGAGACATACCCCGCGCGATTTCAGCTTGTCATGGCCTCCAACCCGTGCCCGTGCGGAATGTACGGGTTCGGTTCTTGCTCTTGTTCTGCCCAGCAACGCCTGCGATACGCGGCGAAACTGTCGGGACCGATCCTCGATCGAATCGATCTCCAGGTCAGCGTGGACAGGGTCACGTCTGCAGTACGAAGCGTGTCCGAGCCTGCTCCGAGCACGGCTGAGATCAAAGCGCGAGTCGCGGAGGCACGACGTCGTGCAGGCAGGCGGCTCGCCGATACCCCCTGGTCGTGCATGGGGCAGGTACCGGGTACTTGGTTGCGGAAGCACCATCGGCTTCCGGAAGACGTGACGGGAACCATGGACGATGCCTTGCGCAGGGGAATGATCAGCATGCGCGGGTACGACCGGATTCTCCGCGTCGCTTACACCATGGGAGATCTCGCGGGGATGGACGAGCCGGGCCGCGCCGAAATAGGGAAGGCGCTGAGTTTCAGGAGGATTGAGAAGTAATGGAACTGCAGAAGATGCGCGAACTGGTCGAGCCGACCGCGCTGAAGCCGGATCTCGACGATGAAGAGATCAAGACAAGATTCGCTCGTGCCGCCTGGACAACGATCGTTGAACCCGGAGATGCAGACGGAGGCACTGTTCGTGAACTTGTAGGCAGCTACAAGTCCCTGCGGAAGCTGCTGTCTGGAACGGATCTCAGTGGGTGGATGGACGCTACGCGCGGCGAACTAGATGCGAATCGCATGCAACGCGCTCTTGATCGGTGGCGGCCCAGGCTAGAGCCAGCCGGGTTCGAGAGAGCGTTATTGCAGGGCAAACGCTGGAAACAACGCCTGCTATGCCCTGAAGATGATCTTTGGCCGGAACAACTCAACGACCTCGGGTCTCATGTCCCTGCGGCGTTGTGGGTGCGGGGCAATGCGGAATTCTTGCGTGCCTGCTCTGCATCGGTTGCCCTGGTTGGAGCGAGGGCCTCGACGACGTACGGTGAGCAGGTCGCCGCGGAATTGGCTGAAGGTGCTTCGCACCGAGGTATTTCCGTTGTGTCTGGCGGAGCATATGGGATCGATGCCGTCGCCCATCGCGTGACACTGCTGTCTGGCGGAACGACGGTGTCGGTTCTGGCGGGTGGGCTAGACCGTTGGTATCCAACGGCGCACTCCGAGCTGTTCGAACGCATAGAACGCGATGGCGTCATCATTGCTGAAGCACCGAGCGGCGTAACACCTTCGCGCTGGCGATTTCTGCAGCGTAATCGAATTATCGCGGCGCTCGCCACCGGCACGATTGTGGTCGAGGCCAGTCAACGTAGCGGTGCGATCAACACGGCGGGGCATGCCGCGACGCTGGGCAGACCACTCGGTGCGGTCCCCGGACCTGTAACGACCGGCACCAGTGCGGGCTGTCATCGCGTAATGCGGGAGTACACAGCAGAGCCTGTCGAAAACTCTGACGATCTGGCCAGGCTCGTCACAGGGCGGGACGAGAGGCCGGTGCTCAGCTCTGCTGTCGGCCCGCTGGAAATGCGGATACTGGACGCACTCAGTAACAGGAGACCACAGACAGTCGAGGAGATCTGTGTCCTAGCGGGGATCCGGGCAGACGAAGCGTTCGAAGGTATCGGAATGCTCGAGCTCGCGGGAGCTGTGCAATCACGAGGGAGTGGTTACGTGAAATCATCCGCAAAGCGCTAGTCCGGTGATGTCCAGGCTTCTGGTCAGCTGCGAGTACACTAGTCACGATGTGCGCCTGAAGCATCCACTAAGTCGTCCACCTATGCGTTACTGGGCACCGAAGTTTGCTGCCAGGTCACCGGCAAGAGAGTCCAGGTGAGGGTGAAGCGAACCTCGGAGATGGAGTAGTTTGGATGCCTGAAGGGGACCACCAGAGTCTGCCCGACGTCACGACTGGCGAGACCCGTATGGCGATCTTGACTCGGATACCTCGGCGCGCAGTGAGGAAGGGCCGCTCGCTTCGTCGTCGAGTCAGAGCCTTCCACATGAGGTCTACCGGTTTTACTGGTCCAGCGGCGCGGCGCTGGGTACGCATGGTGACACGCGATCGAAGGCGCAGACAGCAGTACTTCAGTGCGGTCGAGCGCGAACGCGCCTATTCGTTAGGATTCACACCAGGGATCGTAGCCAACTTCGGTATATCGGAATCCAACCTGCATCAATTCATCTCCTTGCGGGACTACTTGTACGCGCAGCCGTTCAACGGCAAGTACAACAAGTGGGTGCGCGATCGCGTCTCAGCTCTCCTCGTGTTCGAGCCGTTCGAAACGCTGTTCGATACCGTTCACTATCAATTGGTCCATCACGATGGTGTGATCCGCGTCAGCCCTATATCTGCAGCTGCTCGTGCGGCCGGAATAGCGATAGACAATGTTCTTGGCTTCATCGCTGACCGAGGAAGCATAATCGTCACTTCGTCCAGATGGTCGGTTACGGGTACGGTGACCGTTAATTACGAAGATGGCAACTACCTGTTCGACGATGTAGTTTACTCAGCCGAGGAAGCGGCGGCCGAGCTGCTTGAGCTTGCTCGACGGCGGTCCTTGGTGTTGTTGGAGCCGCATCCGGACTCTCACCGCAGTGAGGGGAGTCTTCGAATAGATGTGACCATGATGAACCCTCAAGG
>DXDC01000106.1 GCA_019115685.1 Candidatus Agrococcus pullicola | reverse complement strand
GTGCCGCCCGATGGCTCCCGTGAGTTCGCGCAGGCGAGGCCAGACATCGTCGACTACCGGGAGTGGGACAAGGCGCTGCACACGAAACTCTGGAACCTTGATCCGCAGCGCTACCAGCAGGAGATCGGTGACTGGCTCGATGCGCACGAGTTCACAGCAGTACGCCCGAAATAGGTAAGGTACCTGCGCTCGGCAGGCTCCCGAAGGCGGGCTTTTCAAGTCTGCTCCGCGACCTGCCTCTTGATGCGTGCGAGCATCCCGCCCATGCCGCGAAGACGCAGCGGTGACACGAGCGCTGTCAACCCCAGCGAGTTCGGGAAGTCGGATGGCACGTCCAGAACCTCTCCTGGAGAGCTGCCCTCCAAGCCCTGGATGAGAATCGAGGCGAAGCCTCGAGTGGTCGGTGCCTCGGGAGGAGCGCTGGCGTGAATCGAGACGCGCCCCTCGACGACCTCCACGATGATGGAGATCGGGGACTGGCATTCCACAACTTTCTCCAGCAGCTCCGGGTGCTCTGCGAAGCGTTCGGGCAGCTCCGGCAGCTCGCCCGAGAACTCCAGCAGTAGGTTGAGGCGCTCGTTGGCCGGGAGCGTGTTGAAGTCCGCGGCGATTCCGGCGAGTGCAGCGGGTACCGTCACCGGTTCTGCACCGTCCCGGGCTCTGTTCCAACCACGATGGGGACGCCGACCAGCGAGCCCCACTCTGTCCAAGACCCGTCGTAGTTGCGGACATCATCGTGGCCCAGCAGGAACTTCAGTGCGAACCAAGTGTGACTGGAGCGTTCGCCGATGCGGCAGTAGACGATGACGTCTTCTCCTTCTCCGACACCGGCGCCCCGATAGATCCGTTCAAGTTCCTGGCGGGACTTGAACGTCCCGTCTTCGTTGACGGCAGTTCCCCAGGGCACCGAGGCTGCGGTGGGGATATGACCAGCGCGGAGCGCGCCTTCCTCCGGATATGCCGGCGCTGTCGTGCGTTCCCCGCTGTACTCCTCGGGTGATCGCACGTCCACCAGTGGCTTCCCGAACGAAGCCAGTACGTCATCTCGGAAGGCTCGCAGAGTGCGATCGTCGCGGTGCCCGACGGATGGGCGAGTCTCGGTGGGCGTAGGAGTTGCTGTCGTGAGGGCTCGGCCCTCTGCGATCCACTTGTCGCGGCCGCCGTCCATCAGCTTCGTGTTTTCGTAGCCGTAGAGCGCGAAGACCCACAGGGCGTACGCGGCCCACCAGTTCGACTTGTCGCCGTAGAAGACAATCGTCGAGTTCTCGTCGATACCCTTGCTGCTGAGCAACTGCGCGAACGCGGCGGCATCGAGGTAGTCGCGAACGACGGGGTCATTGAGTTCGGTGTGCCAATCGATTTTCACGGCCCCCGGAATGTGCCCGGTTTCGTACAGCAGCACATCCTCATCGGACTCGACGATCACGACGCCCTCATCATCCTTGTGCTCGGCAACCCAATCGGTTGAGACCAACTTCTCCGGGCGGGCATACTCGGCAAATTTCTGTTCGCTCACGCTGCGCTCCTTCAACTCGATATCCTCGGTGTGGTTCAACCGCTGACCACTATCCATTGTTCCACCATCGCAAAGCGCAGCATGTCTCAATCTCGTACATCAATAGCAACTCGTCATCCGCGTACGGCCGCGGCTGAGCTCGTGAAGCAGCTCGTGCCTCCTCGACAGTTCCGTACGGCGACGTTCGATTCGTATCGTCCGGACCCCGAGTTCCCCTCTCAGGAGGAGGCCGTGACGAGGATGCGGCAGCTGCGCGACGCATGGGCGGGGAAGGGAGGCGGGCTCTTCAAGCGCGTGCCGAAGGTGAAACCGGGGATCTATCTCGACGGAGGTTTCGGCGTCGGGAAGACCCACCTGCTCGCCGCGCTGTGGAAGTCGGTGGGAGGCAGGAAGTACTTCGGAACGTTCATCGAGTACACTGCACTTGTCGGAGCACTGGGTTATAGAGAGGCGATCGATGCGCTCAAGGGGGCTTCGCTCGTAGCTATTGACGAGTTCGAACTGGATGACCCCGGCGACACCATGGTCATGACGCGGTTGCTTGGGGAGCTGGTCGCTTCCGGCACCAAGATCGCCGCCACTTCGAATACGCCTCCCAACGCGTTGGGAGAGGGGCGCTTTGCTGCGCGAGACTTTCTACGGGAGATTCAGGCGATCAGTGACCGGTTCGAGATCATGCGCATCGACGGGCACGACTATCGTCAGCGTGACCTCGACGGGGCAGCCGAGGTCTGCTCTGAGACCGAGCTGGAGCGTATCGTCGCAGAAGAGGAAGGTGTGGTCGCCGTCGACGAGTTCCAGTCGCTCATCCAGCACCTTTCCTCGGTCCATCCTTCAAGATACGTGGACCTGGTATCCGGCATCGAGGGCTCGGTTCTCCACGACGTGCGACAACTGACGGATCAGAACGAAGCACTGCGCTTCGTCGCCCTCGTGGATCGCCTCTACGATTCGCAGGTGCGCATCTGGGCGTCGGGAACCCCCCTCAACGAGGTGTTCTCCGAGGACATGCTCGGTGGCGGCTACAGGAAGAAGTACATGCGCGCGGTCTCACGCCTGAACGCGCTGACATCCGCCCAGTTCTAGCGGTCGGTGTTTTCGCGCCCCGACATCGCAGGGGAGCAGGCTGGTATCCGGTGCTCTATTCCGAAGGGTAGACGGACCAGTTCTTCCCTCCCGGTTGCTTAGCGCGCCCAACGCATGTCTCGGTAGCGCATGAGCGTTGCCTGAGCAAGAGACCTCCGCCGCCAGTAACGCAATTTCTTTGCGCCAATCTGAGTGTCATTGTGTTAGTGAGGCACACACTGTTATGGAATTGCAACCTGCGACGCTTTCCATCGCGGCGTGAGAGGCGTAGCGTTAGGACGCATCGACACACTGCGGTGTTCATCCGGCTTCCGGAGAGCACCGCGGTAACGCTTCCGGGCCGAGTGAACACGGCCTGTGCTCGAGTTCATATCACCGAGCAAGGAGCAACGGATGGATATCGCTTTCGGAGTCACAGCAACGGCTCTCGTCCTCTTTATGACGCCCGGACTGGCGTTCTTCTACGGCGGGCTGGTGCGAGCCAGAAGCGTCATCAGCATGATGATGATGTCGTTCGGCACGATCGGCCTCGTCGCAGTGCTGTGGATTCTCTACGGTTTCAGCATGAGCGGCGTCGACTCGCCCTTCGCATTCTCAGGCAATCCGTTTGCAGACATCGGTCTTGCTGCAACGCTGGCCGGGGAGAGCGCTAACACCGACCTCGTCGGGGTCGCATACGGCTCCACGTTCGCCATCATCACCGTCGCACTGATCTCCGGCTCGATCGCGGATCGCGCGAAGTTCGGTTCTTGGCTGCTGTTCGCGGGCGCGTTCGCAACGCTCGGGTACTTCCCGATCGCCGCATGGGTTTGGGGAGGCGGTTGGGTCGAGTCGCTCGGCGAGCTGCTGGGCATGCCCGACGTCATCGACTACGCGGGCGGCCTTGCAGTGCACATGAATGCCGGCGCTGCAGCCCTTGCCCTCGCGTTCGTGCTTGGTCGCCGCCTCGGTTTCCAGAAAGGCTCGCACCGCCCGCACAACGTGCCCTTCGTATTGCTGGGCGCAGCAATCCTGTGGTTCGGCTGGTTCGGATTCAACGTCGGTGCCGAGTGGGAGGACAACATGGCCGGGGCGGGGCTCATCGCCATCAACACGATCGGATGCACGGCTGCATCCATTCTCGCCTGGATGGCCGTCGAGAAGATCAAGGACGGCAAGCCGACCGCAGTGGGAGCAGCCTCCGGTGCCGTTGCGGGTCTTGTCGCCATAACCCCGGCTTGCGCGAACCTCACGCCCGGTTGGGCGCTCCTTCTCGGTGTGTTCTCCGGTGCGATCTGCGCACTCGCAATCGAGCTCAAGTACCGCTTGAAGTTCGATGACTCTCTCGACGTCGTCGGCTTGCACCTCGTCGCCGGTTTCATCGGCACGATCTATCTCGGCTTCTTCGCAATCGAGACGGGACTCTTCTTCGGCGGCGGCGTAGGCCAGCTCGTCGTACAGCTGGTGTCCACGGTCGGTGTGGTGGTCTACGCGTTCCTCGTGGCTCTGGTCGTCGGATTCGTGATCGAGAAGACGGTCGGCTTCCGTCTCACCAACGAGGACGAGGTCGTTGGCGCAGACACCGTCGAGCACGGCGAGAAGGCCTACGAGTACGAGCTCGCGGAGACCGGGACCGCCACGACTCAGAGTTAGCGAGTATCGGTTTGTAGGAAAAATGCACCTAGGGGAGCCACGACGAACGATTGTGGCTCCCCTCGGCAATCGTTGTCATGCAATCTCCAATGATGCATTCCCAGAGACAGCGTGCTGCGTTCGCGACGACCCAGTGCGGTTTGGCTAGCTGTTCCAGTGCGCTTGCTTACTGCGCTGGCAGTTGATTCGTGATCCTCGCATGAATCGAAACTGATCGATTGCCGATGGCGAACGTCACGGGACGTAGACGGCCGAGGCGGCACCGGAGAACGCGGCCCACACGTTCACCACGATCGACAAACTCAGACACACTGCCGTGATGCTAATGACGATGGCGCGCGAACCACGTGTTAGTGCTGCCGCAACTGCCGCGGCAATCAGCAAGACGAATGTCATGATCAGAAATGCGATCGCGAAGGCATACGCGGTGGCCGGCTCGTCATCCGTTGGCGCGAGAACAATCCAGAAGGCTGCCAACAGCGCTGTGATGAGCGAAGCGGCGGCGATCGAGATACCGACGCTCCTGTGAAGCCGGCGGCGACCTCCACTTGCTTGAGCCATAGGACGACTTTACCTTTGCCCAATCCCCTAGGTCTGGTGCAAGCGGAGACCGCAGTGCTCGTGCGTGCTGCCGTCAGGCTACGAAAGAGATCTGACTCCGCTCGGGGTTTCGATCTCCGCAGTGAAGTACTGCCGCTGACTCTCGTGAACGGAGGGTGGATTGCGGAGCCCGAGCGTCGCATACATGCCTGCCGCCTGGTCAGGTTCAGGCGTAAACAGATCGAAGGAGCCGAGTGTGGTTCCCTTTCGGGCATGTCGCGGGCCGGGTTCGAGTTCGGGCTCCAATCGATCACCGGGGAACGATACCCCCGGCTGGAAGCTGCCCATCATGCCGTAGCGTGAACCGCCAGGTTCGTTCGCCCCGGGACACGGGCGTCGCTTCTCCAAGAAGGTCGGAGTGAGATCGAAGCACGGTACCAATGTCGTCCGTCTGAGCGACCCACGCGCGGAGCCTGCGGCCTGCATCCCATTCGTTTCGGACGTGATCGCTGTCGTCGAGGCCGAACCACCGCGGTCGGGAAGGCGGTCGAGCTGCAGGGTCTATTGCGATTACCTCGAGTAACACCTCGTCGCCCAGCCGAAGCAAGAGGTTGTGCGTACCCATCTGCGGATGCTTTCCACCCGGTGACATTTCAACGCCGAGCTCGTTGTAGACGTGAGCGGCGCCCGCTTCGAGTGTGGGGGCGATGATGACGAGATGATCGAGTTGCAGCAGGGATTCAGGCTATCTTCGGACGGGGTTGAGGAGTCGGTGGTGGGCGATGCCGGACTTGCGCGGACGCTCTGGGGGTGATCGCGGAGCGATTGCCGCGTCCCAGCGCCGGAGCGTGCTGCAGCACGCGCAGGAGCGACCGTTGGTCGTCGGTTCCTCGGTTGCGCTGCCGAGCGGGTTGAGGAGTCGGTGGTGGGCGATGCCGGACTCGAACCGACGACCTCTTCCGTGTGAAGGAAGCGCGCTACCAGCTGCGCCAATCGCCCCTAGGACGAAACAATCTTGCCACAGATCCGGGCACCGCATCGCCACTTGTTGCCGTGCACCTGCCTTTTCGGGCGTATGGAGATAGGCGTTTGCCGGAATTCCGCGCCTTTTCTGTAACGCTCGCGATTCGATTTGCGCACAGCGTAGAATTGGGGCTAGTGTAATCCAAGTGCTCAGCGATGAGCCCCGCGGATGTGGCGCAGTTGGTAGCGCATCACCTTGCCAAGGTGAGGGTCGCGAGTTCGAGTCTCGTCATCCGCTCGAGAGCAATCTCAAGGCCACCCGGTCTCAACCCCAAGTGATGGGGCCGAGGTGCCACCAAGGTGGGGTGGCCGAGTGGTTAGGCAGCGGCCTGCAAAGCCGTCTACGCGGGTTCGAATCCCGTCTCCACCTCGTTCCACAACTCCATAGCCTTTCAGGCGCGATTGGCGCAGCGGTAGCGCGCTTCCCTGACACGGAAGAGGTCACTGGTTCGATCCCAGTATCGCGCACGACAAAAAGCTCTCCTGCCGGAGGGCTTTTTCGTTTGCGCTACTGGTCTCTCGGCCAGTGACCTCGCAGATTTCGGCGAACGCTGACGCGTCCGCCATGGAGAAATCTGCGCTAGTTCGATCCCAGTATCGCGCACGACAAAAAGCTCTCCTGCCGGAGGGCTTTTTCGTTTGCGCTACTGGTCTCTCGGCCAGTGACCTC
>DXDC01000105.1 GCA_019115685.1 Candidatus Agrococcus pullicola | reverse complement strand
GTGCTCGCCGATGACGTCATTGTGCCGTCTACCGACGTTGTTGACGAGGCCGCGCAGATCGCCGAAGCGCGCATCCAGCCCGGCCACCGCATCCAGAACGGCGCTCGGTGTCTCACCCAGGGTGTGGTCGGCGGCAACGAATACGGCATACTCGCCGAGCCGCTCGACGGCCGACGCTCCCTGCTCGGCGTCGCGACCGGTCAGGACAACGGCGTTACCCGCATCGATCAGCGCTGCTGCGATTGCCGTGCCGATGCCGCCCGTGCCACCGGTGACGATGACGACGGGGCGAGTTGTCAGTGTGGTCATGCGGAGACGATACCGTTCGGGTCGTGCTTCGCCTCTCCGCCGACCACGGTGGCCTCGACAGGGACGCTCGAGATTTCAGCAGCGGGGACCTTCGTCGGGTCCGCGCCCAAGATCGTGAGGTCGGCCAGAGCGCCGGGCTGCAGCACGCCCTTGACGCCCTCCCAGCCGGTGAGACGGGCGGGCCCGGTTGTGTAGGCGGCGAGCGCTTCCTGCGGCGTGAGTCGTTCGTGGCCACCGTAGACGTGACCGGAAGCGGTCAGGCGCTCGACAGCGGACTGCATGACGCGCAGGGGCGCTCCCTGGGCAACGGGCCGATCGGAGGAGATGGCGAGGTTGAGCCCTGCATCCAGCAGCGATTTCGCCGGGAACGAGCCGTCCGCACGCTCGTCGCCGATGAACCGGCGCATCCCGTCGCCGTAGACCGAGACGAAGTAGGGCTGGCCGACGATCGTCAGGTCAACCTCTGCCAAACGCGCGATCTGCTCCGGTCGTACGACTCCGCCGTGCTCGATTCTGTGCGGGATGGGCGGCTCGATGCCCTCTGCCCTCAGCGTCCCGGCGATCTCGATGGCGAGGTCGACGGCTTCGTCGCCGACGGCGTGCATTGCTAGCGTCCAGCCGGCTCGCCCGGCGGCCAGTGCGCGGTCACGGATATCACCGCGATCACCCTGATAGTAGCCGTGGCTGCCGGGGCAGTGATGGTACTCCTCGCTCATCCGAGCGGTTGCTCCGAGAATCGACCCGTCCAGGAAGAACTTCGCCGGGCCGAGCTGCAATCGGTCGTTGCCGAGCCCCGAACGAATGCCGGCGCTGAATCCGCTGTAGTGTCCCTCGGCTCCAGGCTCGCCGAACTCGGTGATCGTCGATGATTCGGGCATGACCTGCTGGCGGGTGTGCAGGCGGCCGTTGCGCAGTGCGTTCTGGTAGGCGGCGAACTCTTGCGGGCTGTGCGCGATCCAGCCGCCCGCGATGCCTGCGTCGGTGACGCTCGTGAGCCCCTCGGTGAGGTAGTGGCGAGTTGCCGCTTCGAGCGCCTGCTCTATGCGGCCGAGCGGGTAGGGAAGCATGATGTCCTGCACGAGACGCATCGCCTGCTCCTCGAGCAGCCCCGTCGGCTCGCCGTGTTCGTCGACGACGATACGACCGCCGTCGATGCCTCGCTCTAGGTAGTCGTGCACGCGGGTGATCTCGATTGCGCGGCGATCGATGACGCAGGCGTGGCCGGAGGTGTGCTTGATCCATACCGGCCTGCCGCCGGCAGCTTCGTTGAGTCGTACGGGGTCGGGGTACTCGTTTTGCGTGTACATCTGATTGAAGCCGGCGCCGACAACCCACTCGCTCTGCGCGGTCTCGGCCGCGCGTTCGGCGACGAGGTCGTAGAGCTCATCGATGGATCTTGCGGGAGCGACGTCGAGTTCGACGAGCGTCAACCCGAACCACACCGAGTGCGCGTGTGCGTCGATGAACCCCGGCGTCACGGTCCGGCCCTCGAGGTTGCGCTCGACGCGGGCGGTGAGCGACTCCGCGTCACGTCCGAGGGCGAGGATTCGACCCTGGTGCACCGCTATCGAATCGGTGACGCCCGCTGAGCCCATCGTCAGGATTCGACCTCCGCGCAAGATCAGATCAACGTCCACGATTCTCCTTCAAGTTGGCGTACACCTTCGTAGTTTCTATTCTCGGCTATACAAATGCACGGAAACAATGACGCCATCACACGAGATCCGGAATGAAATGCGGCAAAATGCTGAAATGACTGAAATCGACTTCGTTTCCGACGACGACGTCTGGGCCGGCGTTATCGAACGGCTGCGCGAGCGTCGAATCGAGCTGCGGGAATCCTTCATCGACGGCTTTCCGACCGAGGTGCACTACGGTCCAGACAGGGTCCCGACCGGTGATGTCGTCGAGGTCGTTGACGACAGCATGGAGATGTTCCTGCGATTGCTCAGCGACGCCCCTCTCAGCGACTGGTTGCGCACATACCCGGAACGCATCGGTACCAGGAGGGCGAGACAGGGCATTGAGATCGAGTCGCTTCTCGAGGGCGTGAGGACGAACTTCACCGTGCTCTGGCACGCGTTGCGCGATGAACTCGAGGACGAGCATCCGAAGCTTCTCGTTGCGAAGGTCGATCAGCTGCTCGCCCTGGTCGAGCGGCACGTTTCGAGAGTGCAGCTCGCCCACTCGGAAGAAACCGCTCGGATCGCGAAAGACACTCAGTACGCGACCGACAGGACGCTCATGGCCTTCCTTTCGCAAGAGGATCCCGCCCAGGACGCAACGGA
>DXDC01000104.1 GCA_019115685.1 Candidatus Agrococcus pullicola | reverse complement strand
GATCTCGTGCACCGACACTTGGTTCGGGATGAGCGGGTCGCGTCGTTTGTGGATGATCGCGAGCGGAGCACCCAGCTTGTCGCTCCAGACGTCCGCGACGCGAACGCGACCCATATCGGGCGAGACCACGGTCATCGTCTCGGGGTCGAGCGTGTTCTTGAAGTGCTGCAGCAGCACCGGCATCGCGAACAGGTGGTCGAACGGCCCGTCGAAGAAGCCCTGGATCTGCGCCGCGTGGATGTCGATCGTCATGATCCGGTCGGCGCCTGCGGTCTTGAACAGGTCGGCGATCAGGCGCGCGGAGATCGGCTCGCGCCCCCTGCCCTTCTTGTCCTGACGGGAGTAGGGGTAGTACGGCATGACGACCGTGATGCGCTTCGCGCTCGCACGCTTCGCCGCATCCACCATGATGAGCTGCTCCATGAGCC
The DNA here is from genome assembly GCA_019115685.1 of Candidatus Agrococcus pullicola. Taxonomy (GTDB): domain Bacteria; phylum Actinomycetota; class Actinomycetes; order Actinomycetales; family Microbacteriaceae; genus Agrococcus; species Agrococcus pullicola. The sequence continues at coordinate 4,526 of DXDC01000104.1, read as the reverse complement.
ACTCGTTCACCGGGTTCGAATAGGTCTGCAGCACGAAGACGTCGGCTCCGCGCACGGAACCCTCGAATCGCGCATAGATCTCACCGTTCGCGAAGGTGCGTGCGTCGACGCCCATGAGGTCGGCGCCGAGTTCGTTCGCGACATCTTGCGAAAGTTGCGGATGGGAGCGCCCTGAGATCAGGACGAGGTTCTTGCGGTTCTTCGCAACGATCGATGACACGATGCTCGCTTCCTAGGCGTTGTCTTCTGCGTTGGTGGCGTCCGTCGCCGCATCGGCGGCCGCGGATCCGGGTCGGTGCTGCTGCACCCAGCCCTCCATGTTCCGTTGCGGGGCAACGTTGATGGCGAGCGCGCCGGAGGCGACCTCCTTGCGGATGACGGCTCCGGCACCAGTGTACGCGCCGTCACCGACCGTCACGGGCGCGATGAACACGGTGTTGACTCCGGTGTGCACGAAGTCGCCGATCACGGTCCTGTTCTTCGAGACCCCGTCGTAGTTCGCGGTGATGTTGCCCGCGGCAACGTTCACCCCTTCGCCGACCTCCGCGTCGCCCAGATACGACAGGTGGGGCACTTTCGAGCCCTGCCCTATACGGGTGTTCTTGGTCTCGACGAACGCGCCGAGCTTGCCGCGGGATTCCACCACGGTGCCCGGCCTGAGATACGCCCACGGTCCGATCGTGACGCCGTCGCCGATGACGGCATCCATCGCATCGGCCCTGCGGACGCTCGTGCCGCTGCCAACGCGCGTGTTCGCAAGGGTCGTATCCGGCCCGACGACACTCCCGGAGGCGACCGACGTCGTACCGCGCAGCTGAGTACCCGGGAGGATCGTGACATCGGGCTCGAGTGCGACGTCGATGTCGACCCACGTGGATGCCGGGTCCTGTATCGTCACACCAGCGCGCTGCCAGCGCTCCACGATGCGGTTGTTGAGTTCGCGGCTGGCCTCGGCCAACTGCACGCGATCGTTGATGCCGGCGACGAGCCAGGCGTCGTTCGTGGGCATCGCCTCGATGCGACCCCCGGACTCCTGAATGCTCTGCGCGGCATCCGTGAGGTACTTCTCACCCTGGGCGTTGTTCGCGCCGATCTGCTCGAGCGCGATCCGCAACTCGGTCGCGCCGAACACGTAGATGCCGCCGTTGATCTCGGTGACCTGCCGTTGCTCGTCGGATGCGTCCTTGAACTCGACGATCGCCTCGAAGGAGCCTCCGCGATTGCGGATGATGCGACCGAACTCGCCGGGACTCGCCAGGTGCGTCGACAGCACCGTCATGGCGTTGACGGAGCGATCGTGCTCGGCGATCAATTCGTGCAGCGTCGCCGCGTCGATCAGCGGCACGTCACCGGAGAGCACGACAACCGTGCCGTCGAAGTCTTCCGGCAGCGCCGCGAGACCGAGCTCGACCGCACGACCGGTCCCGGGAATCTCATCCTGATCGGCGATGATGACGCTCTCGGAAAACGAACGGATCGCCTCGACCATCTGATCGCGTTCGTGACGCACGACGGCGACGACGTGTTGCGGCTGCAGCTCGTGCGCGGTTCGGAGCACGTGGCCGATCAACGGCAACCCCGCGATCTCGTGCAGCGGTTTCGCGATGCGGCTCTTCATCCTGGTGCCGGCTCCCGCCGCCAAAACGATGACGGCGAGCTGATTCCCCGGCTCGGACAGGCTCTCGGGCGTAGTCATGGCAATAACGCTACCCAATTTTGCGGCGTGCGCTGACCGGAGTGTCGTGATCGGCCGCGTCGTGCTCCTCTGCGACGACGCGAAGGCCAACATCGCGCTAGACTGCCTTGGCGGCATTTCATGTCGCGGTCCGCCTTGGTGTAATGGCAGCACGACAGCCTTTGGAGCTGTTAGGTCTGGGTTCGAATCCCGGGGGCGGAGCAACGAGGAGGCCACGAGTGACATTCGACGAAGTCGACGCAATCATCAGCCAGTGGGAACTCGTCCGCCCGGAAGCCGATGTCTCGCCCCTGGCGGTCTTGAGCCGCATCACGCGGCTTTCCAAGCGACTCGGGAAAGCGCGGGCGGCCGCCTTCGCCAGCGCCACGCTCGAGACGTGGGAATGGGATGTCCTGGCCGCGCTGCGCCGTGCACGCCAACCACTCAGCCCCAAACAGCTGCTGGAAGCCACGATGGTCACGAGCGGCACCATGACGAATCGCCTCACCGGTCTCGCGGAGCGCGGGCTCATTCAACGAGTCGCGCACGAATCTGATCGGCGCTCCTCGCTCGTGGCGATCACCGACGCGGGCATCGATCTCGTGGACACCGCTCTGGATGCGCTGCTGGAGGCCGAACGCCGCATCCTGTCGTCCCTCACCGAGGATGAACGCGACGATCTCGCCTCACTGCTGCGGGCGCTGGGCAGCGGCTTCACCGACCTCAGCCGTTGATCAGCTCGAGCGCGCGATCGCGGACGCGCTCCATGTCGACGCGCTTCTCCGCTTCCACATTGAGCCGGAGCAACGGTTCGGTGTTGGATGCGCGAACCGAGAGCCACCACTGCCCCGCGTACTCGCCGATGAAGACGCCGTCGAGGTCGTCCACGTCCCCGAACCGTCCGAATTCATCGATGATCCGCTGCTGCGCCGCAGCCGCATCGTCGACCCGGGAGTTGATCTCCCCCGATGCCGCGTACGGCGAATACTTGCTCGCCAGTTCGCTCATCGTGCGGTCACCGCTGCCGAGCTCTGCGAGCACGTGCATCGCGGCGAGCATCCCGTTGTCGGCTCCCCAGAAGTCGCGGAAGTAGTAGTGCGCCGAGTGCTCTCCGCCGAACACAGCGCCGGTTGCATGCATGGCGTCCTTGATCAGCGAGTGTCCGACGCGTGTACGCACCGGCGTCGCGCCCGCCGCCGCAATCGTCTCCGGCACGATGCGCGATGTGATGAGATTGTGAATGACCTTGACGTCTTCTTCGCCGTCGGCACGCACGCGCTCGATCTCCCGCAGCGCGACAACGGCAGACACTGCGGAAGGCGATACGGCACCGCCCCGCTCATCGATGACGAAGCAGCGGTCGGCGTCGCCGTCGAAGGCGAGCCCGATGTCGGCCCCGTGCTCGACGACGGCACGCTGCAGATCGACGAGATTGCGGGGGTCGAGCGGATTCGCCTCGTGGTTCGGGAACGTGCCGTCCAGATCGAAGAACATCGGCACGATCTGCAGCGGCAGCGCAGCAAGCCCGGCACCCTGCCCGAGCACGGCGGGCACGGTCATGCCGCCCATCCCGTTCGCAGCATCCACCACAACCTTCAGCGGCCGGATGCCCGAGAGATCGACGAGGGAGCGCAGGTGGGCGGCGTAGTCGGCGAGCACATCGCGTCGTTCGATACCGCCGGGGTGCGCAGCGGCGGGAATCGACCCGGCATCCAGGTACTCCTGGGCTCGATCGCGCACGTTCGCGAGTCCGGTTTCGAGGCTCACGCCCTGGGCGCCGCGTCGCGAGAGCTTCATGCCGTTGTACTCGGCGGGGTTGTGGCTCGCTGTGAACATGATGGCGGGCGCATCGAGCAGCCCGGACGCGAAGTACGACTCGTCGGTCGAGCACAGCCCGATCAGCACGACGTCTGCACCCGCGCGGGATGCCCCCTCGGCAGCAGCGTCGGCGAACGCGGGCGATGACGCGCGCATGTCGTGGCCGATGATGAGCGGACGCTCCGTGCCGACTTCCGCGACGAACGCGGCAGCGAGCGCGGTCACGGCCTCCTCGGTGAACTGCTGACCCACCAGTCCGCGCACGTCATAGGCCTTCACGATCTCGTTCAGGTGCATGGGACTCCTTGTGTCATCGGCCGGCATCGGGGGTGCGCCGCGAGGATGCGCTGCGAACGATCTGCCACCCCTGAGGTGCGGTGGTCTTCGCCGCGTGATCGCTGCAGAGATCGTAGCTGCCCTGCGCGGGTGCCCCGAGCAATGGGCCGATTGCGATGACCCGTTCTCCGTAGTCGTAGTTCAGCGTGAAGTCGGCATAGTTGCGACAGGTCGGCTTGACGCAATATCGATCTCCCACAGCAATAGACTTTACTCGGCCGAGCAGCGGCGCGATGCGCATCGCTAGGCTGATTCTCGTGAGACGCGCGCGAGACAGGCATCAGCGCAGAGAACCGAGATCCGCGATCACGGGCCCGTTCCTGCCGCTGACGACCACGCGCGAGCTCCGGTTCATGGACGCCGTCACGGATGCCGCGGGCTACGTGCGAGAGCTCTGGCGGGAAGAACTGCAGGGAGTCTCGTTCAAGTGCGCCGACCTGCCGGAGCAGTCGAGCGTCGACGAGGACGGCAGGGTGCCGTTGTGGACCATCGACCGCGCGGCGCACGAGATCGTCGTGTACCGCCTGGTCTATCAGCGATTCCTCGCGCCGACTCTCGAGGACGAGTGGCAGGAGCGATTCGCCGCTGAGGGAGCCGTGTTCCGTGCCACTGCCGAGTATCTCGGCAAGGACCCGTGGGAGATCGCTCCCGATCGCTTCCGGCACGGCTGAGCGCTAGTACTCGACGCGCAGCGCTC
>DXDC01000103.1 GCA_019115685.1 Candidatus Agrococcus pullicola | reverse complement strand
CTGCTTGAGGATCTTCTTCAGGCGCGAACGCTCCGTGTCGGGCAGCTTGCGTGAGATGCCGTTCATAGCACCACCGGGAACGGTGACGAGATAGCGGCCCGGCAGCGAGATCTGGCTCGTGAGCCTGGCGCCTTTATGGCCGACAGGATCCTTCGTTACCTGCACGAGCACCGTGTCGCCCGGCTTCAGTGCGTTCTCGATCTTGCGCGGCTGACCGTCCAGCTCGGCAGCGTCCCAATCGACTTCACCGGAGTAGAGCACCGCGTTGCGCCCACGGCCGATGTCGACGAACGCGGCCTCCATACTGGGCAGCACGTTTTGGACCCGCCCAAGGAACACATCGCCGATCATGCTCGTCTCCGAGGACTTGGCTACGTAGTGTTCGACGAGGACCCCGTCTTCCAGTACCGCGATCTGCACGCGATCGTGCATGCTCCGCACCACCATGTGCCGATCGACCGATTCGCGACGCGCCAGAAACTCACTCTCCGTGACGACGCTGCGGCGACGGCCCGCGTCGCGGCCATCCCTGCGCCGCTGCTTCTTCGCCTCGAGCCTGGTCGAGCCCTTGAGCTTCTGCGGCTCAGTGATGACCTCTTGCTCATCTCCGGCATCCTGCCGACTGTTCCGGGACCGCCGTGACCGAGAGCGCCCCCGACGGGAACGCCGGTCATTGCCGCCTGAGTCCTGTTCGTCGTCCTCATCGTCTTCGCGGGGCGGCAGGAGCCCGACGGTTGCGAGATCCGGTGCTGCGAAAATCAGGTCGAACGGACCGGAGGGCACCGGGAACTGGGGACCCTTCGCCTCTGCCTCGGAAGCGGTGTCGCTGTCCGCGCTGCCGCTTCCAGCCTCCTCGCCAGTGCTCGACGCTTCGTCAGCGGGGTTCTCAGCTGCGGACACGGGTGCCGCGTCCAAGGGCGCATCCGTGTCGCCGACGACGCTCTCGGTGGATTCCGCGGCCGATGCCGTCACGACGGGCTCTGTCGATGCACCGGTTCCGCTCGCAGACTCCTCCGTTGTCTGCTGTCCTGGTTCCTGCTGCTCGCGTTCCGCCTGCTCGGCTTCCTTCGCCTTCTTTTTTACAATTCTGTTCTTCACCACTGGTGGCGTACTCCTTGGGCTACCGCTGTGCGGCAACTTCGTTCTGTGACCCGGGCCCTTTGGCCTTCGCAGGTCGTTGCAAAAATCTTCGGGGACTCATTGGGAGTCCAGTAGGAACAGACTACAGCAGGGTGCTTGAATAGTTGACGGAGGTGCCCATGACGCACGAGAAGAATGATGCCGATACTCGAGTCGGCGGACCCGCCTGGCTGGCCTGGCTACTGATTGCCAGCGGCGCGCTCGGCCTATTCGGCGCCTTCGAGCTGTCGGTCGAGCGTGTCAACCTGCTGCTGGACCCTGAGGGCGCCCTCGCCTGCGACATCAATCCCTTCATTACCTGCTCCGGCGCTATGGAATCGGCACAGGGGTCGGCCTTCGGATTTCCGAACCCGTTCATCGGGCTGATGGGATTCGTGGCTCCGATAGCAGTGGGAGTCGCGCTGCTTGCAGGTGCGAAGTTCAAGCGCTGGTTCTGGGTGGCCTTCACGGTCGGGCTGACCGGCGCGCTCGCCTTCGTGCTGTGGCTCGCCTGGAACTCGATCTTCCTGCTCGGCATCGTCTGCCCGTGGTGCTTCGGCGTGTGGGTAGCGGTGTACGCCATGTTCTTCCCGACCCTGACCCATTCGATAGCCGAGGGGGCCGTCAAGCTCGGGTCTGGTGCTCAGCGATCAGCTCGCAAGTTCCTGCCGTACTCCTGGATCGCATCGTTCCTGCTCCTCGTAGTCGTGGTGCTCACGATCGCAATCCGTCTGCCGGAACTGGTCCGCTTCCTCTTCATGTAGCAACGCGTTCGCGGCGCCCCTACTGTGCCGCAGCGTTATGCCTCGCGAGGCTCTCCGCTCTCGCCGAACCAGATGTACAGCTCACGCTCTGCCGAGAGCGACGAGTCGGAGCCGTGCACGAGGTTCTCGACGACAGCGCGCCCCCAGTCCCGGCCGAAGTCTCCTCGGATCGTGCCCGGAGCAGCGACCGTCGGATCCGTCTGCCCCGCAAGAGTCCGGAAACCTTCGATAACTCTGTGCCCCGAAACCTGCAGCGCGACGACGGGCCCGGACGACATGAATTCGATCAGCGGCTCGTAGAACGGCTTGCCCAGGTGTTCCTCGTAGTGGGCCTCCAGCGTGAGTCTCTCTGCGCTGCGCATGTCGATCGCTTCGATGACGTAGCCCTTGGCTTCGATTCGGGCAATGATCTGACCGATGAGGTTGCGGCGGACTGCGTCCGGCTTCAGCAAGACAAGCGTGGTTTCCATAGGGAAAATTCTAGCTTGCCCGACGCAGCTCGATTTGCCGCGCCTTCACGAAGCAGAAGATCCACAGCGCCACGAATACCACACCCATGATGATCAGCAGGAAGTCCCAGTAACCGAGTGCCACCACCGCGGCCTGTACAGCAAGAGAGACAACCCACCCGCGCGGATACCGCAGAACACGCAAACTCGCGATCAGCAGAGCGATAACGATGAGGATCGTCACCGGTGCCGGCCAGTCGCGGGTGAGCCCCCACATCGCCAGCGCTGCAAACGCGAGCGAGAGAATCTCGATCCAGTGGACGATCGTGAGCAGCTGCTCCGTGATACCCCTCGGTCGTCGCACCCGTTTCGTTTTACTCATGAGCGGATCCACATCTCTTCCCTTGCGAAACGCATGACGTCGCCCAGCAGCGTTATCGAGCCTGTCACCACGACGGGATGCTCGCGGTCGTCAGCACGCTCACGTGCGATCTCGACGGCCTCCAACAGGTGCGGCTCGAGAATGACGGCATCCTCCCCAAGCACCTCGCCGGCGATGCGTGCGAGATCCTCTGCCGGCATTGCGCGATCGGAGTCCGACTCGGTTATGACGATCGTGTCGACCAGCGGCGCCAGCGTCTCAAGCACTCCCCTGGCATCCTTCCCGCGCAACAGTCCCAGCACGAACTGTGCGCGCTCGGCACCGAACCACCCTTGCACGCCTTCCACGAGTGCTGCGGCAGCGTGCGGGTTGTGCGCTGCATCGACGACGACCACGGGATCGTTGCCAATGACCTCCAGCCTCCCCGGCGACGTCGCGAGCGCGAACCCGTCGGCAAGTACGTCCTCGGCGATGCCCTGCTCGCCACCGCCGAGAAAAGCCTCGACCGCCGCGACCGCGAGCGCCGCGTTGCGTGACTGATGCATCCCCATGAGCGGCAGCGCGGTGTCGTCGTGCCGTTTCGCTGCGGTCGTAAGGCTCACCATCTGCCCGCCGACCGCGATCTGCGTGTTGTCGAGCCGGAAGCTCTCGCCTTCGTACTGCACTGTAATACCCAGTTCGGCGGCCCGCTCGTCGAGTGCGCCGCGCGCCAGGGGTTCCTGCGCTGCGCTCACGGCGAGCGAGCCGGGCTTCAGAATGCCCGCCTTGGTCGCGGTGATCGCAGCGATCGTGGAGCCGAGACGGTTCATGTGATCCAGCGCGATCGGTGTGAACACCGCAACATCGGCGTGTGCGACGTTTGTGGAGTCCCACTCTCCGCCCATCCCGACTTCGAGGATCTGCACATCGACGGGCGCGTCGGCGAAGATCGCGAACGCGAGCACGGTGAAGGCTTCGAAAAACGTGAGCTTCCGCTCCCCCTTGCCTTCGAGCTGGGCATCGACGAGTTCGATGAACGGTTTGACGTCCTCCCAGTTCCTCGCGAAGGCCTCGTCGCTGACGGGCTGGCCGTCAACGACGATGCGCTCGTTGACACGTTCCAGGTGAGGGCTCGTCAACATGCCGGTGCGGAGCCCGTGCGCGCGGAGCAGTGCTTCTACGATGCGGGCCGTCGAGCCCTTCCCGTTCGTGCCGGTGATATGGATGACGCGGGCCGAGTTCTGCGGATCCCCCAGCAGCTCCACCGCTCTCGCCGTCGCGTGCAGACGGGGCTCGATCGCCTGCTCCGCTGCGCGCTCCAGCAGCTCTCGATACGCGTGCTCGGCGGCCTCGCGATCCTCCAGGGAGTCGAGGATCAGATCGTCGACGTCGTCGCTCATGCCTTGCGTACCTCCACCGTAAATTCGTGGCCCTGTTCCACCGTGATGTCGTTGGCCAGTGTTTCACGCGCGATCAGTTCACCGTTGGCGCTCAGTGCGTCGGCGTCGGGGCTCACGACGGTCAGGACGATACGGTCTGATACGTCCAGGCCCGCCTGCTTGCGGGCGTCCTGGATGCTGCGCACGGCATCCCGCGCAAGGCCCTCTGCTTCGAGCTCGGGGGTCGTGGAGGTATCCAGCACGACGAATCCGCCGCCTGGCAGGAACTCGACCGCCGCTTGCTCGTCCCGCACTTCGAGGCGCAGTTCGTACTCGCCATCGATGAGCTGGATGCCGCCGGAAGTAACGACATCGCCTTCGATCGACCAGTCACCCGTTTTCGAGCCCTTGATCGCTTGCTGCACATCCTTGCCGATGCGAGGTCCGGCCGCCCGCGCATTCACCTGCAGGGTGCGACCGATGCCGAACGCGGCGAGCGAGTCCTCACGCTGCTGCTCGAGCACAACTTCACGCACGTTGAGTTCATCGCGGAGAACGGACTCGAACGCCGAGACGTCGAGGTCGCCGACGACCGTGAGCTTCGGCAGCGGCAGGCGGACGCGCTTCTGGCGGGCCTTGCGCAATGCGTTGCCTGCGCTGGCGATCTGGCGGACACGATCCATGACCTCAGCGAGTTCGGGGTCCGCAGGCAGCGAATCCGCTTCGGGGTAGTTCTGAAGGTGCACGCTGCGCCCTCCCGTGAGCCCCTTCCAGATCTCCTCCGTCACGAGCGGTGCGAGTGGCGCGGCGATGCGGGTCAGCGTTTCGAGCACCGTGTACAGCGTCTCGAATGCCTGTGGCGACTCGGGGTCTTCAGTGACGCCCTCCCAGAATCGGTCGCGAGAGCGCCGCACGTACCAGTTGGTGAGTACGTCGACGAAGTCGCGGAGCGAGAGCGTGGCACCCGTTGCATCCAGTTCGTCGAGGGCCCTCCGAACGTCTACGACGGTCTCGTGCAGCTTCGCCAGGATGTACCGGTCGAGCACGTTCGTCGAGTCGGTGCGCCCCTTCGCGTCGTAGTGCTCACCGTAGATCGCGCGATTCGCATAGGTGGAGAAGAAGTACCAGGTCGACCACAGCGGCAAGTGGAACTGACGGAGCGCCTCTTTGATACCGGTTTCGGTTACCGGGAGGTTCCCGCCGCGCAGGATGTTGCTCGAGAGCAGCATCCATCGCACCGCGTCGGAACCGTAGGTGTCGAACGACATGGTGACGTCCGGGTAGTTGCCGAGCTTCTTCGACGCCTTCTGGCCGTCGTCACCGAGTACGATGCCGTGGCAGATCACGTTCGTGAACGCGGGCCTATCGAACAGCGCGACAGACAGCACGTGCATGACGTAGAACCAGCCACGGGTCTGTCCGATGTACTCGACGATGAAATCCGCAGGGCTGTGGGTATCGAACCACTCTTCGTTCTCGAACGGATAGTGCACCTGGGCGAACGGCATGGATCCGGAATCGAACCAGACGTCGAGCACGTCGTCGATGCGCCGCATGGTCGATTGACCCGTCGGATCATCGGGATTCGGCCGGGTCAGGTCATCGATGAACGGCCTGTGCAGATTCGGCTCACCGTTGGCGTCCAGCGGCAGCCTACCGAAGTCGCGCTCGAGCTCCTCGAAGGATCCGTACACGTCGACACGGGGAAAATCGGGGTTATCACTCTTCCACACCGGGATGGGTGTGCCGAAGTATCGATTACGCGAGATCGACCAGTCACGAGCACCCTCGAGCCACTTGCCGAACTGGCCGTGCTTGACGTTGCTCGGCACCCAGTTGATCTGCTCGTTCGCCGCGAGAAGACGCTCCTTGATCTCCGTCACGCGCACGAACCAGCTCGAGACGGCTCTGTAGATGAGCGGGTTGCCGCAACGCCAGCAGTGCGGGTACGAGTGCACGTAGGTCGACTGCCGTAGCACTCGACCACGCTCCTTCAGCAAGCGTGACAGCGGCTTGTTCGCGACATCCCAGCGCTCTCCGGCGACATCGTAGATCTCCGGCTGGAAGACGCCTGCTGAATCGAGCGAGACGAGCGTCGGGATCCCCGCGGCATTCGACGTCCGCTGGTCGTCTTCACCGAACGCGGGGGCCTGATGCACGAGCCCCGTGCCCTCCCCCGTTGCGACGTAGTCGTCGGCGAGCACGCGGAACGCGCGCTCTGTTCCCCACCGCTCAACATCTGTGTAGTAGTCGAACAGCGGTTCATACAGGACGTCGACGAGTTCACTGCCCTGCAGCGTCTTCGTCACTGCCGCCCGTGCATCCTCCGCGCTCTCGTATCCGAGATCCTTCGCGTAGGCGTCGATCGTGTCGGTCGCGAGCAGATACGTGTCCGATTCGCCGTGCGTGCCGTTCGGCCCCTCCGGCACGACCGAGTACTCGATCGACCCGCCGACTGCGAGCGACAGGTTCGTCGGCAGCGTCCACGGCGTCGTCGTCCAGGCGATGGCCGCAACGCCTTCGATGCCGAGCTCGGATGCCCGCTCGCCCGTGAAGGGAAATGTCACGGTAAGCGTCGGGTCCTGGCGGTCCTTGTATACGTCGTCGTCCATGCGGAGCTCGTGGTTCGACAGCGGCGTCTCATCCCGCCAGCAATAGGGCAGCACGCGGTGCCCCTCGAACGCGAGACCCTTGTCGTAAAGCGTCTTGAACGCCCAGATGGCCGACTCCATGAACTCGGGGTTCAGAGTCTTGTAGTCGTTCTCGAAGTCGACCCAGCGCGCCTGCCGGGTGACGTATTCCTCCCACTCCTGCGTGTATTTGAGCACCGACTCCTTCGCCTTCGCGTTGAAGGCGTCGATCCCCATATCCTCGATTTCACGGGTCGTCGTGATACCGAGCTGTTTCATGGTTTCGAGCTCTGCGGGCAATCCGTGGGTGTCCCAGCCGAACCGGCGGTCGACTTTGAAGCCACGCATCGTCTGGTAGCGAGGGAAGACGTCTTTCACGTACCCGGTCAGGAGGTGACCGTAGTGCGGCAGCCCGTTCGCGAACGGAGGTCCGTCGTAGAAGACCCATTCGTCGCATCCCTCGCGCTGCGCAATGGAAGCACGAAACGTGTCGTCACCCTTCCAAAAGGCGAGCACACCCTCTTCGATGCGCGGGAACGAAGGGGACGCGCTGGGCTGCTCGTCGCGGTTCCTTGGATACACGGGCCGGCTCTTTCTCTCGCAGTGTTGGTTGATTCCGGGACGCTTTCACGCGGTACCACCCGGCTTGCGCACACGTGCGTGCGCCACTCTCACTGCGGCTGTGACGGGCCTGCCCCGTTCGGTTCTACTGAGCGAGCGGAACCCGCTCGCTGTTCTTCCGAATGCTCCCCGGTGATTGCCGGATCAATGCGACGGCCAAGTCTAGCAAAAAGACCGAAGTATTACAGTGGTGTCATGAGAAAGCGAACGACAGCGATTGTTGCCGTTGCGGTGATCGGCCTGACCGGCTGCGGAGGCATCGGGCTTCCCGCACCCTCCGCGCCGGACCCGACGATTTCGTACCCGATTGTTCCTTCCGAGGACATCACGAAAGAAGCGTGCACGGCTGTAGTTGCCGAAGTCAATGACCTTTCTCGAACACTTGCGCAGTTCTACGAAGCGCTCGAGGGCGGCGATCTGCTCCTGGCCGCCTCGCTGCTCAATGCGCTGCAGTCGCAACTGAGCGACATCGGCGGGGACGCCAAGGGGGACCCGGAACTCGAGGTGCTCCTCAGCGACCTGCAGGGTGCTGCCGAATCGCTCAACGCGAGTATCGCCGAGATCGACACGAGCGATCCGCTTGCCGCGACCGAAGGGATTCAGGAGGACGCAGAGGCTCTCCGAGCAGCGATCGACGGGCTGCTCGCGTATTGCACCGCCTAGTTCGTCACCGCTCCAGGGGCTCGACGAGCGGCTCTACCGAAGCTCTAACCGCCGCCTCGGCTGTGCCCTCCGGCGCCCTCACCCAAGCGCCGATGGCGCCGAACGCGGCACCGATAAGAGCTCCTGCGACACCGGATGCGCGATTCGACTCCGGCAGGATGTCCTCGCCTACTGCGATTCGATGCGCCAGCACGGCCGAGAGTTCGGCCGCGTGAACGCCGGCGGAAGCGAGCAGGACTTCGGTCGCGCCCATGGCTTCGGCATCGCGCAGCACCTGGGGCACCCTGTCTTCCCAAGGCTCAACCGCGCGAGCGAGCGCATCAGCGCATGCGCGAACGGGAGGCCCGTCGGGGCTCGGTTGTACGGCGTCCAGTGTCGGACGGACTCTGCACCACAGAGCGTCCGCCTTTCCGCCGGGGAAGTACGTGAAAAAAGTCCCTCGCGAAACACCTGCGCGCCCCGCAATGTCATCTATGGAGACTCGTTCGAAGCCCACTTCGAGAAAGAGCTCGATCGCGGCTTCGCTCAGGGTCTCGACGGACGACACCTTCGGCCGTCCAGGTCCTCTCTTCATGGTGCTCCTCCTCGAGTGGAATCTCTCCTCTCTTGTTTACACCACTTGATGCTCAAGCCGCGCGGATCGTCGTTGCCGACCCGCGCTCTAGGCGAATCTCCTGGCTGCTTCGAGCGCGCGATGCAGGTAACCGCCTCCGAACAGCCAGGCGTGCACCAGAAGGGGCTGCAGTTGCTGCAATTCGACTCGCTCTTGCCATTGGCCGGCGAGCGGTGCGACCTCGTCGTAGGCGCCGATGACACGGTCGAGGTGTGCGAGCCCGAAGAGATCCAGCATGGCGAGGTCGGTCTCTGCGTGTCCTCCCTGCGCGTGAGGATCGATCAGCACGGCACCCGTTTCGACGTCGCTCCACAACACGTTGCCGGCCCAGAGGTCGCCGTGAATTCGCGCCACATCAGGGACTCCCTCGGGCTGCGGAGCATCGAAAACGCCATCTCTGAGCCTGCTGCACACTGACGAGAAGAGTCGCAGAGCTGCATCGTCCATGTCGCCCCTGCTGAACAGCCGTTCCAGGATCGGCTCGATGAGAACTTGTGCGAACGACATGCCCCAGCCGCCCTCGACCGGAGCGGGTGAGAGGGGCGTTTCGCTGGTGCCAACGACCATGTTCCCCGTGTATCCCTCTGGCGGACAGGCATGCCAGGGCGCTCCGAGCGAGTGAAGCCTCGCCAGCGAGCGCCCGAACAATTCGGCGCGATCGTTCGTGCTAGGCGACGAGCGAATGTATTCGAGCGTGAGCGAGGACCGTGAACGCCGCAAGACCCTGGCAATCCGTGTGCCGCCGCGGGGCTCGGCCTCCGCTAGCCACGCCAGGCCGGCTGCTTCCATGGCAAGCGCATCCGGATGAGCGCTGCCGAGCTGCTTGGTGAACTCCTGCATGGAGAGCACGCTACCTCTTGCCAAGAGTACGCGGAACCGGACAGCAGCCGAACGCATGCCAGACTCGAAGCATGGAGTATCGCTCGATCGCCAGAGATGCGCGCATCGAGCACGAGATTCTGCGCTCGCGATTCATCGGCATCGCCGCACGGCTGTTCTCGCTCGACGACTTCGCCGAACTCGTGCGCGAGCAGCGTCGCGAACATCCCGATGCTGCACACGTCTGCTCGGCAGCGATCATAGGCGAACATGGGGAAAGCAGCCGTTCGAGTGACGACGGCGAACCCTCGGGCACTGCGGGAGCACCGATGCTGCAGGCGATTGTCCGACGGGAACTCACCGACGTCGGGGTCATCGTGGTTCGATATTTCGGCGGCACAAAGCTCGGGGCCGGCGGGCTCCTCCGCGCGTACTCGAACGCAGCCTCGGATGCGCTGAGCGCCGCGGGTCGGGTGCAACGCATCGCGACGAAACGATTGCTCGCTCAGGTGGATCTCGCCGAAGTCGGTCGCATCGACAACGCTTTGCGCACCCGCGGCTTCGAACCCGCCGTCGAATACGGCTCCTCAGCACACCTGGCCGTGGATGTCGATGCGTCCGAACTGGCAGGTGTGCAGGATCAGCTGCGCTCGCTCGGCATTCTGACGCACGTTGGTGAGGACGGCTACCGCGAGGTGACGCTCTGACCGTCGCTCAGGCATCGCGCGCACGCCCCCGGCTTGCGCGCATAGAGTGGTGCTATGTGGAGAACACCCCGCAACGCCATCACACCCTGGCTGTTCCTGGTCGCAGGAGCGTGCATGATCGCCGCGGGATTCATCCGGCCAGAAGAGACCTGGGTGCGATGGGTCATGGTCATCGCCGGCATCCTGTTCATCGTCAACGCCCTATTGCAGTTCGTGTTGCGCAACCGCGAATCGCGCGACAGGTCGTCAAACGACCGCGACGTTCGCTAGACTCTGCGAGACAATCAGGCATCTTCGCCACGCGAACGAGTGGCGAGCGGACACGATGCCGCGCAGATCGACAGTAAAGGTGAGCGCCATGGCCATGCCCGAGAAACCAGCTCTTGAGGGTCTCGAAACGAAGTGGGATGCCCGCTGGGAAGCCTCAGGAACGTATGCGTTCCGCCGCGACGAGGCTACGCGCGAAACCGTCTATTCGATCGACACCCCTCCCCCGACCGCTTCCGGTTCACTCCACATCGGACACGTCTTCAGCTACACGCATACCGACATCATCGCGCGTTTCCAGCGAATGCTCGGTAAGCAGGTCTTCTACCCGATGGGCTGGGACGACAACGGTCTGCCGACAGAGCGCCGTGTGCAGAACTATTACGGCGTTCGGGTCGATCCGTCGCTTCCCTACGACCCGGACTTCACGCCGGCGACCGAAGGCGGCGGCAAGACGAAGCCGGCCGACCAACTGCCGATTTCGCGCAAGAACTTCATCGAGCTGTGCGAACGCCTCACCGAAGAGGATGAACGGAAGTTCGAGGAGCTCTGGCGCACGCTGGGTGTCTCCGTCGATTGGAAGCAGACCTACCGCACGATCAGTGACGACTCCCGTCGCACGAGCCAGCTCGCGTTCCTGCGCAACCTGGAACGCGGCGAGGCGTACCAATCGGATGCCCCGACGCTGTGGGACATCACGTTCCGCACGGCGGTCGCCCAGGCCGAGCTCGAGGACCGCGAACAGCCCGGCGCGTACCATACGCTGCTCTTCACCTCGCAGGACGGCGACCTGCGCATCGACACGACCCGCCCCGAACTGCTTCCCGCCTGCGTAGCGGTCGTAGCGCATCCGGACGACGAACGCTATGCGCACCTGGTCGGCACCGAAGTGGAGACGCCCGGGTTCGGTGTGAAGGTTCCGTTCGTCGCTCACCCGCTCGCGCAGCCGGACAAGGGCACTGGCGTCGCGATGATCTGCACGTTCGGCGACACGACCGACATCACCTGGTGGCGCGAACTGAACCTGCCGAACCGCTCGGTGCTCGGCTTCGACGGACGTTTCGTCACGGAAGCACCGGAAGCGATCGTTTCGGATGCTGGCCTCGAGCTGTACGCCGAGATGGCAGGAAAAACCGTGTTCTCCGGCAGAAAAGCGCTCGTGGAGGCGCTGCAGTCCACGGGCCGTATCGTCGGAGAAGCGCGCACTATCACGCATCCCGTGAAATTCTTCGAGAAGGGCGACAAGCCGCTTGAGATCGTGTCCACTCGCCAGTGGTACATCAAGAACGGCGGGCGCGATGCCGAGATTCGCGACCGGCTCATCGAGCTCGGTCGCTCGATCGACTGGCATCCGGACCACATGCGAGTTCGATACGAGAACTGGGTCAACGGACTCAACGGCGACTGGCTTATCTCGCGTCAGCGATTCTTCGGTGTGCCGATTCCGGTCTGGTACGGCCTCGATGAGGACGGCAATCCCGACTACGACAGAGTGATTCTGCCATCCCCCGATCAGCTGCCGCTCGACCCATCGAGCGATGTCCCTGCGGGCTTCTCGGCCGAGCAGCGTGGCGTGCCCGGCGGATTCGTCGGCGAAGTGGATGTCATGGATACCTGGGCGACCTCGTCGCTGACCCCGCAGCTGGTTGGCGGCTGGGGCGGCCGAGATGACGAACTCTGGAATCTGCTGACGCCGTTCGATCTGCGTCCCCAGGGACAGGACATCATCAGAACCTGGCTGTTCTCGACCATGGTTCGCTCGATGTTCGAGACCGGGAAGTCGCCGTGGGAGCACACCGCGATCTCCGGCTGGATCCTCGACCCGGATCGCAAGAAGATGTCGAAGTCGAAGGGGAACGTCGTCACGCCCCAGTCGATGCTCGAACAGCACGGCTCGGACGGTGTTCGGTACTGGGCGGCATCCAGCCGACTCGGCATGGATGCGACCCTCGACCCGCAGAATCCGAAGATGATCAAGATCGGGCGACGCCTCGCGATGAAGGTGCTCAACGCCGCGAAATTCGTCTACCAGATGGAAGGCGAGGCGGGGGACATCGCGAACCCGATCGACATCGACATGATCGGTGATCTGCGCGACGTCATCGAAAATGCGACGAGTTCGCTGAAGGAATACGATCACGCAAAGGCACTCGACACGATCGAGACGTTCTTCTGGACGTTCTGCGACGACTACCTTGAGCTCGTGAAGGAACGCGCGTACTCGGGCGATCCCGTCGGTCAGGGTTCCGCCATCCGAGCCCTGCGGAGTGCGATCAACGTGCTGCTTCGTCTGCTGGCACCGTATATTCCGTTCGCCACAGAAGAAGTCTGGAGTTGGACAAACGATGACTCCATTCACCTAGCCAAGTGGCCGCGCATCCACGATCTGCCCGCCTCGGCGCAGTCGCGCGGGATGCTGAGCGCTGTTGGCGAGGCGCTGATCATGATTCGTCGAGCGAAGACGGATGCGAAGGTCTCGCAGAAGACGCCGGTTGCACGGGCAGTCATCGAGGGTCCGAGCGAGACCATCGGCCTCATGGAACAGGCCGCCGGCGACCTCGCCGCGGTCGGACGCATCGAGGACCTGCAGTTCGTGGCGGCGAACGAACTGGGAGTTCGTGAACTCGAGTTCGTGCAGCAGCAGGAGGAAGCTCCCTCACAGACCCAGACGCCGCTCCAGGTTGTTCCTAATGAAGCCACTCCGGAACAGAAGGCCGCGGCCTCTCAGGAAGCCACGCAAGTGCTCGATCTCAGTGAACTTCAGGCCGAGCTCGACGACGACAAGTAGGAATTCCCATGCAGATCGGTACACGCTGGAGCGTCGGCGACGAGGCACCCAAATCGTTACCGCTGGGCATTCGTCAGGCGGTTGGCGAGGAGGAGCGCGTTCTCCGGGATCTCGAAGCAGACACCGAAGGATGGGGATGGACGCTCACCTTTCTCGAGGGTGAGCCCGTCGTCACACTCGACGACGGCACGGTCATAACACAGGTTGACGGCGAAACCCAGGTGACTCACGAATCCTGATGCGTCGGCGGCACCCCGTAGACACCGGCACGCAAAGTTCTTGCAAGGGTACGCCGATAGGCTCTCATCATGAGTAACCCGTTCTTCGAACCTTCAACGCTCCCCTACCAGCTCCCCCCGTTCGCGGATATTCGAGACGAGCACTACGCGGAAGCTCTCGAGGCGGGCTTTCAGCAGCAGCGGGAAGAGATCGAAGCGATCGTGAACAACGACGAGGCTCCGACGATCGAGAACACCCTGGAGGCGCTGGAGCGGTCCGGTGCGATTCTCGAACGCGTCATGCACGTATTCTGGTCGATCACCAGCACCGACAGCAGCGAATTCCTCCAGCAACTCGAAGAAGAGTATGCGCCAAAGGTTGCCGCCCACTTCGATTCGATCCAGCTGAACTCGAAGCTCTACGACCGGATCAGCACGCTGTTCGACAATCCGTCGCAGCACTGGAGCAACGAGCAGCAATACCTCGTCGAGCGCTACCACAAGGAGATGACTCTCGCGGGTGCTGGACTCGACCGGCAGCGCACAGAACGACTCAAAGAGTTGAACCAGCGTCTCGCATCGCTTTCGACGCTCTTCGACAAGAACCTCCAGGCCGATACGAACGATCTCGCCGTCATCATCGACGATGTTTCCGAGCTCGAGGGGCTTGCTCAGAGCGAGATCGAAGCAGCCGAGGCGGCGGCGCAAGCGCGCGGTCTGAGCGGCAAATACTTGATCACGCTGCCGCTGTTCACGGGGCATCCCTGGCTCGCTTCACTCGAGAACCGGGATGTGCGGGAACGCATCATGCGAGCCTCACTGGAAAGGGCATCCCGCGGCAACGAGAACGATAACTCCGCGGTCGTGCTCGAAATCACGAAGCTGCGGGCGGAACGAGCCTCTCTGCTCGGATTCGTTTCGCACGCCGCCTACGTGACGGCGGACGAGACCGCCGGGACACCGGCAGCAGTAGCCGATATGCTCGGTCGTTTGGCGCCGGCAGCCGCGCGCAATGCGCAGGCGGAGGCGGAGGCGCTGCGGGAGGAAATCGCTTCGACTGCGACACCCCACGCGCTGGAGAGCTGGGATTGGGCTTTCTACACCGAGAAGGTTCGCTCGCGCCTGCACAACGTCGACACGGCGGCGCTTCGCCCGTACTTCGAGGCGGAGCGCGTGCTGCACGACGGAGTGTTCTTCGCTGCGGGACTCGTTTATGGACTGCGGTTCAAGGAACGCACTGACCTGACCGGCTATCACCCCGACAATCGCTTCTTCGAAGCGTTCGAAGAGGATGGCACTCCCCTCGGCCTGTTCCTGCTCGACCTGTACACGCGCGACTCGAAGCGCGGAGGGGCCTGGATGAATCCCCTCATCTCCCAGAATGCGCTCCTCGATCAGCCGACGATCGTGATGAACAATCTCAACGTGCCGAAGCCGCCCGAGGGCAAACCGACGCTGCTGACGTTCGATGAGACTTCGACGTTGTTCCACGAGTTCGGTCACGCACTCCACGGGTTGCTGGCCAAGGTGACGTACCCCAAGTTCTCCGGCACGAACGTCTTCCGGGATTTCGTCGAGTTCCCGAGCCAGGTCAACGAAATGTGGATGCTCTGGCCCGAAGTCGTGAACAACTATGCGAAGCACTTCGAAACGGGCGAGTCTATCCCCTCCGACGTCTTGGAGCGCATACAAGCGATGGAATCCTTCAACCAGGGCCACGACACGAGCGAATACCTCGCCGCAGCACTGCTCGACCAGGCATGGCACAATCTCGCCGTGGGAGAAGAGGTGGCGAATGTCGAAGCATTCGAGCGCGAGGCGCTCGAGAAGGCGGGGCTCCTGAACTCCACGGTTCCCACCCGCTACTCTTCGACGTACTTCCAGCACGTCTTCTCGGGCGGATATTCCGCCGGCTACTACTCGTACATCTGGTCTGAAGTCATGGACGCCGACACGGTCGAATACTTCAAGGAGTCCGGCAACATTCGTGAGGTCGGCGACCGTTTCAGGCAGCATCTGCTTGGTAT
>DXDC01000102.1 GCA_019115685.1 Candidatus Agrococcus pullicola | reverse complement strand
GGCACCGTTTGGTCGTTCCCCAGCGGAATATTCTCAAGTTCGTGCCAGAGAAGTGAATCGATGCGCTCAGGACGGCCCGCGGTGCGCTCGAGCGTAGGGTCGTGAGCGACGACCGCGACGCCATCCGCTGTAGCGTGTACGTCCGTTTCCACGTACTCGGCGCCCTCGTTGATCGCTGCGGCGAACGCCAGCATGGTGTTCTCGGGTGCATCCAGTGCGAACCCTCTGTGCGCCAGGACGCGCGGAGCGTCGGGGGTGAAAAAGTCTCCCGAAGTCACGATGTCTCCCTCCCCGCCGTAACGGCAGCGGGCCCGATCCGGTACCGCTGAGGGCCCCACGCTGTGCGTGGGGCCCTCTCGGCGTTCGAACGACCTAGCGCTGCTCTCCGTCAGCGTCGGTCTCGGGATAGGGTCCGGCTTGCAGCTCTTCCTCCGTCGGAATCGCCTCGCCGGTCACCTGCTCGCTAGCCGCCTGCGGGTCGCGCGAGGGCAACTCTTCGCGAACGGTCTGCACCGCTGCGTCGTATCCGGCATCGGGTGTCTCGTCGGCGAGCGACGTGCTGCTGCTGATCGTCTGGTCCTGACCTGCATCCTTCGGGTCGATGCCGCTGGATGCGAGCGTCTCCGCGATGGAGGGCACCTCGACGTCCTTGACAGTGTCGGGGGAGAAGGTCTCATCGAGAATCGACTTGTCCTCTTCACTCTTCTCACGGTCGACGCGCGTACGCTGGTATGGCGTCTGCGCCTTGCCTTCGAAGAAGCCCTTGCCGATTTCGCCGAGCGCATCGGTGAGTTCGCTGGGAATGATCCACAGCTTGTTCGACTCGCCCTCTGCAAGCTTGGGGAGCGTCTGCAGGTACTGGTAGGCGAGCAGTTTGTTATCTGCGTCACCGGCGTGAATCGCTTCGAACACGCGCTCGATAGCTTCGGATTCACCCTTCGCAAGGAGGATCTGGGCCTCGGCGTCACCCTTCGCTCGGAGCACCTGGGCCTTGGCTTCACCCTCTGCTCGGAGGATCTCTGACTGGCGGAGACCCTCGGCTTCGAGGATCTGCGACTGCTTCGAACCCTCCGCCGTCAGGATCGCGGCACGACGGTCACGCTCGGCGCGCATCTGCTTCTCCATCGAGTCCTGGATGGAGACGGGCGGATCAATGGCCTTCAGCTCAACACGGCTGACACGCAGACCCCACTTGCCGGTGGCCTGGTCGAGTTCACCTCGCAGGCGACTGTTGATCGTGTCACGGCTGGTCAGCGCCTCTTCGAGGTTCATGCCACCGACGACGTTACGCAGCGTCGTTGTCGTGAGCTGCTCGACCGCTGCCAAGTAGTTCGCGATCTCGTAGGTTGCCGAGCGCGGCTCCGTCACCTGGAAGTACACGACCGTGTCAATCGACACCACCAGGTTGTCTTCCGTAATAACGGGCTGCGGAGGGAAGGAACGTACCTGCTCACGCATGTCGATCGAGTAAGCTTCGCGGTCGATGAACGGGACCAGGAAGTTCAGCCCCGGTTCCAGAACTTTGTGGAATCGGCCAAACCGCTCGACGATTCCCGTGTATCCCTGCTTCACGATGCGAATCGACCGGAAAATCGTCACCAATATGAAGATGACGAAAAGCAGTAGGAGGATTCCACCAATCGCGAATCCGAAGAAGGATCCCGGATCGTTCATTGTCTGTTCCTTTCGGTTGGGGTCTTACAGCGGTGTTACCGCTGAGCCGGTATGACGATGGCGGTCGCGCCTTCTATTGAAGTAACGACGATGCGTTCGCCTACATCTGGGTCGCGCTGAGGTGCGGAGGGCGAGAGGATGGCTGTCCAGACGTCGCCGTTCGAGAGTTCGACGCGTCCGCGGCCCCGCGAGAACGGTTTCGTCACTTCGCCTTGCAGGCCGACGAGCCCGGAAACGTTCAGTTTGACGGGGTCTCCCGTCGAGTGCAATCGAGACAGCAGCATGGGTCTCACGAGTACGAGCAGGAGCACTGCGGCGGCTCCGGCGATGATGATCTGCGCCCAGAACGGTAGACCCGTGAGTGAAGCGACGAGGCCCACCACCGAGCCGAGCCCGAGCATGAGGAAGGTGAACTCGAGTGTGAGCATCTCGATAATGAAGAAAATCAGGGCAACAACGAGCCACACAACCCACGCCCACGACCAGAAGTCCATTCTTCTCCTTAGATTTCTTCCCCCAGTCTATTGTGCTGCACCGCGCCTGAGTGTGCACCCTTGGAATTCTCGCGGAAGCTACCGAAGCCGTTAGGGTCGATAGCAGCAGAAAGGACTCGCTCGTGAACAACGTTTTGGAGGCCGGCTCTCTCGTCGGCAAGACCGCACTCGTCACCGGCTCCAGCCGCGGTATCGGCGCCGACACCGTCCTGCAGTTTGCCGCTGCCGGCGCGAACGTCGTCATCAACTACCGGCAGAAGGCGCCCCGGGCTGAGAAAGTTGCGGCAGCTGCGCGAGAGCGAGGAGTCGAAGCCCTTACGGTGCAGGCGGATCTCACCGACCCCGACAGCCTGCAGAAGCTGTTCTCCGAAGCGAAGTCGACGTTCGGAGGGATCGACATCCTCGTCATGAATGCGTCCGGCGGTATGGAAGCGAGCATGGGCGAGGACTACGCCATGCGTTTGAACAGGGATGCTCAGGTCGAGCTACTCTCAGCAGCTCTCCCCGTACTCAGAGCGGGCGGACGCGTCGTGTTCGTGACCAGCCACCAGGCCCACTTCATCAAGACCACTCCGACGATGCCCGAGTACGAGCAGGTCGCGCTGTCGAAGCGCGCGGGCGAGGATGCTCTTCGTGAGATGATCCCGCAGCTGACGGAGCAAGGCATCGAGTTCGTCGTCGTCTCTGGAGACATGATCGAGGGCACCATCACGGCCACGCTGCTCGAGCGCGCTCGCCCCGGCGCGATCGAAGCCCGGCGAGAGTCAGCAGGGAAACTCTTCAATGTCGCCGAGTTCGCTGCCGAAGTCGCCAAAGCTGCTGTCGAGCCAGTTCCGGCAGACAACACGCGCCTCACCGGTGACGTCTCAGGGTTCACCGCCTGATGCGCGCGCAGGACATCGAAAAACTCGTCTCTCTATCTCGCCCCGCCCTTGCGCAGGACGGAAGCTTCGCGGTGCTTGCGGCGTCGCATCCGTCGATCGCGGCAAATGCGCAACACGGACAGCTCTGGCGCGTATCGCTGGATGACGGCACGCGAGCGCGCATCACGCGCGGCAGCAACGACACATCGCCTGCCTTGACCTCGGACGGGGAAACGGTGCTATTCCTGCGATCGGTCGACGACAAGCAGCAGGTGTTCGCACTTCCCCTGAGCGGCGGGGAAGCGGTGCAGCTGACGTTTGTCAAGCACGGAGTTTCCGGGTACAGGCTTTCCCCCGACGGCAGGCATCTCGCACTGCAGGTGATCGTTCCGCGCCAGGGGAGAGGAGATTCTGTCGAAGGGCTCACTCCGAACCAGCAGTCGCCGAGACACATCACCACGCTCAAGTACCTTTCGAACGGCCGTGGATACATCGACGACTCCGATGCCCACATTTTCCTGCAGGAAGTGAACCTTGCCGCATCGTTCGCGGCTGCCCCCGAGGTCGAAGCCACACCTCGGCCCGACGGCCAGAAGGAAGAGCCGTCCGAGCGTGATACGGCAGTGCAATTGACTCGAGGAGAAGTCAGCTTCAGCCTTGCGAACTGGTCCGAGCGGGGGATTCTCGCGATCACGGCCAGGCACGAGACCAGGGATTCCGATCTTCGCTCCTCAGTGGTCCTCATCGATCCGGCTGCACCGGGTCAGGAGCCCGCCGATATCGTTCCGGCCACTGCCAACCTCTCGATCGGTGACGCCATCGAAGCGGACGGTGCACTGTGGATGCTTGCCGGCGAGCTGGGGGAGCGGGGTCGCGACTTCGTGGCGAAGTCCGCATCGGTCTACGTTGTCGATGACGGTGAGCCCAAGCTGCTGACGGATCCGAACTCGTTCGACTTCGGCGACCCCGGCTCGCACTTGGTCGCAACGGACGGGGGAGTGCTAGCCCTGCGTCGTACGCGTGGTCGGGTCCAATTGGTCTTGATACGCCGCAACGCGGTAGAACAGCTCACCGACTCCGATCAAGAGGTGCTCGCCGCGGCTCGTGCCGGTGATCTGATCGTCGCTGTCGCACAGACCCCGACATCATTTGCCGAGCTCGGCACCGTGAGCGGCAACGCTTGGCACCCCATGACCGATTTCGGCGCTGAGCTGCAAGCCACTGGCATCGTCGTTCCCGTGGAACACGAGTTCCCTACTCGCGATGGCGGCACGGTCCACGGCTGGGCGTGGGTTCCCGCAGGGCCGGGTCCGCACCCGGTGCTGTTGAACATTCACGGCGGACCGTTCGCACAGTACGGCGTGCACGTTTTCGATGAGGCGCAGGTGGCCGTCGATTCCGGTTACGCGGTGCTGCAGTGCAATCCCCGCGGGTCGGCCGGCTACGGCCGTGACCACGCGGTCGCGATCAAAGAGGCTATGGGTACTGTCGATCTGACAGATGTTCTCGACTTCGTGGACGGTGCGCTGGATGCCCACCCGGAGTTCGATCGAGACCGACTCGGAGTCATGGGCGGATCTTACGGCGGGTACTTGACGGCGTGGACGATTGCGCACGATCATCGCTTCTCGGCTGCGATTGTCGAGCGCGGATACCTCGACCCCGCATCCTTCATCGGCACGAGCGACATCGGTTCGTTTTTCAGCGAGGAGTACACGGGCTACGACCCGGAGCACACGCTTGCGCAATCGCCGATGGCCGTCGTCGATCAGGTGAAGACGCCGACGCTCGTCGTGCACTCGGAGCTCGACTTCCGTTGCCCGTTAGAGCAAGCGCAGCGGTACTACATGGCACTGCGACGAAACGATGTGGAGGCTGAACTGCTGGTCTTCCCGGGCGAGGATCACGAACTGACTCGGTCAGGGCAACCGCGTCATCGACTGGAACGGTTCGAGCACGTCATGGGCTGGTGGCAGCGGAAACTCCCGACGAACGACTAACGGGCAGGCCCGCGAAACGTGAACTCGCCTGCACGGGAGGCGCGCCATCGCGTTTCAGGGTTAGGCTGGGGCTATGGATCTTCTTCCCGTGACCGGAACCGAGATCGCGACATGGGTGTTCATTCTCATCGCGGTCCTCGTGCTGGTGCTTGGCGTACTGCTGTTCGTGCTCGGCCGTCGCAAGGCGAACAAGGCCGCGGATGATGCTGCATCCTCCGCGGAATCGGACGATGCGAGCGGG
>DXDC01000101.1 GCA_019115685.1 Candidatus Agrococcus pullicola | reverse complement strand
CACTCCGAATACTTCAGCGACCGGCCCTGACAGCGGCCCATCATCAATCGGCAGGCGAGCATTGTGCATGTTTACACAACGACACTTCCGCGGCCGCCCGAGAGCTTTTCGAGGCAATCGTGGCAGCCGCGGGCGAGGCTGCGCGGATTCGGACGCCCGTGGTACATGCTTGTCACGATGGTGATCGACGACGTCGAAGTGCCCGAGGTGCCCGATGCCGCCGACCCCGCAACGCAGTTGCTCGAGCAGACGGCCGACGGCGGCGATACCGCTTTCGCGTCCCTGTACGACATGCTCGCGGCTCGCGCCTTCGGGCTCATTCTGCGCGTCCTGGTCGATCGAGCGCAGAGCGAAGAAGTGCTGCAGGACGTTTTCCTGGAGGTGTGGCAGACGGCAGCGAAATTCGATTCCGCTCGCGGCGGTGCCCGGGCCTGGATACTCACGATCGCTCACCGACGTGCGGTAGACCGGGTTCGGGCATCGCACTCGAGCACGCAGCGAGACCTGCGGATAGGCGTGCGGGATTTCCGGGGAGAGACGACGAGCGTAGAAGAGCACGCACAGCTGCGCATCGACGGCGGCCGTGCAACCGAAGCGCTCCGCACCCTCCCCGACGCGCAGCGAGAAGCGCTCGTGCTGGCATATTTCGGTGGCTTCACGCAGCGCGAGATCACCGCGATCACGGGAGCGCCGCTCGGCACGGTGAAGACCAGGATGCGCGACGGTCTCACCCGACTCCGGAAAGCGCTGGAGGGATAATCGAATGCACGAACACGACTTTCGGGAACTCTCCGCAGGCCACGCCCTTGGCGCACTGTCGGATGAGGAAGAACGCGAGCTCTACGCGGCGCTCGAAGAGCATCCCGAGTGGCAGAGCATCCTCGACGAGGACCTTCACGCGGCGACATCGCTTGCGCTGACGGCCCCGGCTCAGGAACCGCCGAAAGCCATCCGCGCCAGCATTCTCGGGGCAATCACCGAGAGCCCTCGAGAAGACGCGCAGAAGCGACCGCGACGTCTGCGGATGGGTCTGTTCGCGCTCGCGGCATCCGTTGTGCTGATTCTCGCGATCGTGATCGCTCCCATGCTGTTCGATGCCGCGCGGGATACGCCGCCGGCAGACCTCGCGATGGAAGAGATCACCGCTGCCGAGGATGCTCGCTCGGCGACCGCCGACGTGGACGGTGGCGGCTCGGTAACCCTCCACTGGTCGATCTCCGCCGGTTCGGCGGTTATCGAAACTGCCGAACTGCCCGAGATCACCGACGACCAAGCGTACGAGCTCTGGTTCGTACGCGGTGAGACACCCATCTCGGCCGGACTGATCGAGCTCGGTCAAGACTCCGAGCTGACGCTATTGGCCGGCGAGCCGAGCCCCGGCGATGTCGTCGCCATCACGGTTGAAGAACCCGGTGGTTCCCCGACCGGCGAGCCGACATCCGATCCGATCGTCGCCGTCGAAACCGACTGAGTCCGGCTCGGAGAGCGCACGCTAGCGTCGCTGGCGCTTCTCGCGAATTCGCTGGTTCACCACGATCGGCGTGCCCTCGAAGCCGTAGGTCTCCCGCAGCCTACGCTGAATGAAACGACGGTACTGCGGGTCGAGGAA
Organism: Candidatus Agrococcus pullicola; assembly: GCA_019115685.1. GTDB lineage: Bacteria > Actinomycetota > Actinomycetes > Actinomycetales > Microbacteriaceae > Agrococcus > Agrococcus pullicola. The sequence continues at coordinate 4,754 of DXDC01000101.1, read as the reverse complement.
TCCGGTGGTGAAGAGCACGAACGTCGGCGGACGCGAGCCGGCCTGCGTTCCGAACAGGATGCGCGGCTGTTTGCCGCCTCGCAGCGGATGCGGGTGCTCGGCCGTGAGTTCGGTCAGGAACGCGTTGAACTTCGCGGTTGGTATACGGGAGTCCCACGAGTCGAGCGCTGTCTCGAGTGCGGGCACGAGCTTCTCGAGGTGGCGGCCGGTGCGGGCCGAGATGTTGACGCGCGGCGCCCAATCGACGTGCGCGAGGTCCTTTTCGATCTCGCGCTCGAGATACCGGCGGCGCTCGTCGTCGAGTTGGTCCCATTTGTTGAAGGCGAGCACCAGCGAGCGCCCGGATTCGAGCACGAGGTCGATGATGCGGATGTCCTGCTCGCTGATGACCTCGGTCACGTCGATGAGCACTACGGCGACCTCGGCCTTCTCCAGCGCAGCCTGCGTGCGGAGCGTCGCGTAGAAGTCGGCGCCCTGCTGCAGGTGCACACGGCGACGGATGCCCGCTGTGTCGACGAATCGCCACACACGGCCCGCGAGCTCGATCTGCTCGTCGACCGGGTCGCGCGTCGTACCTGCGAGGTCATTGACGACGACGCGCTCCTCACCCGCGGCCTTGTTCAGCAGCGACGACTTCCCGACGTTCGGGCGACCGAGAATCGCGACGCGCCTCGGGCCTCCGTACTCCTGCTTCGCGACCGCCGACTCGGCGGGGAGCATCTTCAGGACCCTGTCGAGCAGATCCGCAACACCGCGACCGTGAATGGCCGAGATCGGCATCGGCTCACCGAGCCCGAGGCTCCACAGGCTCGCCGCCTCGAGATCCCGGCGGCCGTCATCCGCCTTGTTCGCCACCAACTGCACGGGCTTGTTCGACTGCCGCAACATGCGCACAACGTGCTCGTCGGTCGACGTGGCACCCACATTGACATCGACGATGAACAGCACCGCATCCGCGAGCTCGACGGCGATCTCCGCCTGCTGCGCAACCGACCTGTCGATGCCCTTGGCATCCGGTTCCCAGCCACCGGTATCGACAACGGTGAAGTGACGGTCGTTCCATTCGGCGCGATAGCTGACCCGGTCGCGAGTAACGCCGGGAACATCCTCGACCACCGCTTCGCGCCGGCCCAGAATCTTGTTGACCAGCGCCGACTTCCCGACGTTCGGGCGCCCCACGATGGCGAGCACCGGCAGGGCCGGCAGCAGTTGGGGGACGTCCGCGTCATCACCGATGCCGGCGAGGAGTGCCTCGTCGTCGTCTTCGAATTCGTAGTCGTCGAGGCCTGCGCGAAGTGCGCGCATGCGTGCGGCATCGAGTTCGGAGTCGCTGTCGAACGTGCTCTCGGTATCGACGTACTCGACTTCGGGATCCTGCTCGATTTCGGTTCGCGCATCCTCTGCGCCGTGGGGCGCGTTTGCGTCAGTCATTGTTTCGGTGTCCTTCCACGGACCAAGTTCACGACCGCCTGCACGGTCTGAGGTAGGTTCAAATCACTGGAGTCGACCAGAACAACACCTTCGGCGGGCTCCAGGAAATCGCTGTTGCCGCGATCACGGGTGTCGCGCTCACGCATCCGTCGCAGGATCTCCTCGGCACTCTCCCCCAGCTCAGCTGCGCGCCGTTCGGCGCGAACCACTTCGCTGGCCGTGAGCAGGATGCGCACGTCTGCATCCGGCGCAACCACGGTGGTGATGTCTCGACCCTCCACTACGATACCGGGTTCTGCAGTCTTGATCAGCCTGCGGAAGATCTCGTTGACCGTGCGCCGCACCTCGGGGATGACCGCGACCTGCGATGCCGCACGCGAAACCTGTTCGGTACGGATGTCGCCCGTCACGTCCCTGCCGTTCACGAGCACGCGCTGCGAACCGGACTCGAGCGTGATGTCGTAGTCGAAGCCGTCCAGCACGGCTAGCACGTGCTCGCGGTTTGCGGGGTCAGCGCCGCGTTCCATGGTGAGCCACGCCAGCGAACGGTACGCGGCTCCCGTGTCGAGGAACTGAAAACCGAGCTCACTCGCGCTCCTGCGCGCCACGGACGACTTACCGCTGCCTGCGGGCCCATCGATTCCGACGACCGTGTTCATCGTTTCTCCTTCAGCGTGCGTACCGGTGTGGTCATCCCAGTACCTGCCATCCCAGTTCGTCGAGCACGCCTTCGAGCTCGAGAATGGATTCGGGCAGGATGAGGATCTCGGCGACACCGTACTGCGAGCCCTCGGCGTGCTCGAGCCGGACGTCTTCCATGTTGACGCCCGCATCTCCGATATCCGTCAGCAATCGCGCGAGCTGTCCCGGTCGATCGTCGACCTTCACGAGCAGCTTCGCGAAACGCGTCTGCGTGCCGTGTTTGCCGGGCAGTCGCGTCACACCCTGGTTTCCGTGGACAAGGGAGTCGGCGATGCCGCGCAGCGAGCCCTCTTCACCCTGTTGGTCGAGGGCCGCGATGACATCGTCGAGCTCGCCTCGGAACTGCCGCAGCAGCTCGGAGACCGCGGACGCGTTCGCGCTCAGAATCTGGACCCAGAGCGCAGGGTCGCTGCCCGCGACGCGTGTCACGTCACGGAGGCCGCCACCGGCGAGACGCAACGACTCGTGCGGCGCTTCTTTGAGTAACGAGGCCATGAGACTCGACACGAGCTGCGGTACGTGCGACACGAGCGCGACAGAGCGATCGTGGTCTTCAACGCTCATCTCGAACGGTACGGCGCCGAGATCGAGGATCAGGTCGTCGACGAGACTGCCGTCCGCGTAGGTGATGTCGTCGTGTCCGGCGATGACCCACGGGCGGCCGAGAAACAGGTCGCCGCTGCCCGAGAGCGCACCGGAGTGCTCTTTGCCGGCCATGGGATGCGTACCGAGGTAGCGCGAGACATCCGCCCCGAGTTCCCTCAGCTCCTTCAGCGGCTTCGCCTTCACGCTCGCGACGTCGGTAACGAGTGCGCGCGGGTATCCCGCCAGCTCTTGTGCGACGACCGATGCGGTGACATCCGGGGGCACTGCGACGATGATCAGCTCGGGGTCATCGCCTTCCGCAGCGAGGCGTCCGGCGCCGTAATCGGCAGCCAGCGCGGCCTGCGACGGGCTGATGTCGGCCAGCTGCACTTCAACGCCTCTCGAGGTGAGGCCCAGCCCGATGCTCGTGCCTAGCAGCCCGGTGCCGACGATGCGCACCGGCCCCTGCAGTCTCTGCGGCACCGCGACCTCCTTTTCGCTACGATTCTTCGCGGACCAGCGTGAGCAGTTCGCGAAGTTCCATGGTAGTCAGATCGCGCGTCTGCCCGGTCTGGAGTGTTCCTAGGTGCAGCGGGCCGAAGCTGCGGCGCACGAGATCCTGCACGGGATGGCCCAGATGCGCCAGCATCCTCCGCACGATCCGGTTGCGGCCCGAGTGCAGCGTCAGTTCGACCATCGACTGCTTACCGCGGTTGCCCTTGACCCTTGCCGCGTCGGCCTGTATGAATCCGTCGTCGAGCTCGAAACCGCGCAGCAGTTCTGCGATCACACTGCCCGAGACTCGGCCATGCACGAGCGCAACGTAGGTCTTCTGGACTTCGAACGAGGGATGCGCGAGCCTGTGCGTGGCTTCCCCGTCGTTCGTAAGCAACAGGAGGCCGTGCGTCTCCTCGTCCAGCCTGCCGACGTTGAACAGGCGCTCATCGTACGCTTTCGTGTAGCGCCGCAGGTCAGGTTTTCCGTGCTCGTCGCGCATGGTGGAGACGACTCCGGCGGGCTTGTTCAGCATCACGTACCGCTTCGACGCGTCCAGCTGTATTGCTTTGCCGTCGACGGTGACCCGCGCATCCTTCGAGATGCGGGTGCCGAGCACGGTGACGCGCTCGCCGTCGACCGTGATTCGGCCATCGACGATCATGTCCTCGACCACCCTGCGGCTTGCAACCCCGGCTGCGGCGAGTACCTTCTGGAGTCGCTCGGGCTGCTCGCTCACTGATCATCCTCCGGGGAGTCGGGCAGGAGCGGCGAGATGAGCGGCAGCTCGGTGATGTCGTTGATGCCGAGCAGCGTCAGCAGCTGGTCGGTCGTGCGGTAGTGGATCGCGCCGGTATCGGAATCCGTGAACGCTTCCTCCACGAGCCCGCGTGCCATCAGTGTGCGGACGACGGAGTCGACGTTGACGGCACGGATGGCCGCAACTTGACTCCTGGTGATTGGCTGCTTGTAAGCGATGACCGCGAGCGTTTCGAGGGCCGCGTGCGACAGTTTCGAAGGCGTGACGGTCGAGACGAAATCTGCCACGACGTCATCGTAGAGTTCCCGAACGTAGAGTCGCCATCCGCCGCCGACTTCGCGCAGCTCGAATCCGCGCTCCGGGCCATCGCCCTCACCGTCGTAATCGACGCGCAGACGATCAATCGCGTCCTTCACGGCGGCGACGGGCTCCTGCAGCGCGGCAGCGAGGTGCGTGGGAGATTGCGGCTCATCGGCGATCGTGAAGATCGCTTCGAGTTTGCGGTCGATGTCGGTCATGCTGCAGTCAAGACTACGGCACGGCCGCCCGTTCAGCCCGCGCCGGCTGCTTCGAGAACAGCAGACTGGATGGCCTCGCCAATCACGCGTGCACCCTCCTGTGTTGGATGCACGCCGTCGGAGGACATGCCCTCGGCGAAGAACTCACCGTCGCGCAAGCCCGCGGCCGAGTCGACCCAGGCCCAGCCGTTCTGCGTCGCAACGGATTCCAGTGCTTCGTTCAGGCGCAAGCTGTCCTGCACAGCCGCATTGTTCGGCGGCAC
>DXDC01000100.1 GCA_019115685.1 Candidatus Agrococcus pullicola | reverse complement strand
ACGGCTCGTCGGGGCTGTCAGAGGCCACGATGAACTCGACTGTGCCCGCGCCGTGATACTCAACGCTCTTCGCCGTCTCGATCGCAATGCGACCGTACTTCTCGCGCTGCTCCGGGGTCAGGAATGCGCTGGGGGCCTCCTCGATCACCTTCTGATGACGACGCTGCAACGAACACTCGCGCTCCCCCAGGTGTACGACGTTGCCGTGTTTGTCGGCCATGACCTGCACTTCGATATGGCGGGGCTGATCGATGAAGCGCTCGACGAAGACCGTGTCGTCGCCGAACGCCTTCGCTGCCTCACGCCGGGCCGTTTGCAGTGCGTCCCTGAGCTCGCTCGATGCACGCACGACGTGCATCCCCTTGCCGCCGCCGCCCATCGCGGGCTTGACGATCATGGGGTAACCGATCTCCCCGGCGCGCGCCACGATCTCGTCATCTCCTGCGCCGACGATGCCGGGCACGGTCGGCACACCACGGGCCTCGACCGCCTCGCGGGCCGCGATCTTGTCGCCCATGATCTCGATGGCTTCGGCGCTCGGCCCGATGAACTCGATGCCCGCCTCGGCGCACGCCCTGGCGAACTCGGGGTTCTCTGACAGGAAGCCGTAGCCGGGGTGAATCCCCTGCGCACCGGTCGACACCGCTGCTGCAATCACCTTCGGGATGTTCAAGTAGCTCTCGCGCGCATCCGCCGGCCCCAGCCGCACCGCTTCGTCGCAGGCGCGCACGTGCACGGCGTCGGCGTCGGCGTCGGAATACACCGCAACGGAGCGGATGCCCATCTCGCGCAGCGTGCGCGCGATGCGGACCGCGATCTCACCGCGGTTGGCGATCAGGATCTTGTCGAACACTGCACATCACATCCTGAATACGCCGTAGCGGGGTTCCGGCACGTCGCCGCGGTCGATAACGTCGAGAGCGAGACCGAGCACGCGGCGCGTCTCGGTCGGCGGGATGACGCCGTCGTCCCATAGCCTCGCGGTCGAGTAGTAGGGGCTGCCCGCCTCCTCGTACTGCTGCCGGATGGGCGCCTCGAACTCCGCTTGCTCCTCGTCGCTCCAGGTGCCGCCTCCCGCTTCGATCTGGTCGCGCTTGACGGTCGAGAGGACGCTCGCCGCCTGCGGTCCGCCCATGACGGACACGCGTGCGTTGGGCCACAACCACAGAAAGGCGGGGCTGTACGCCCTGCCGCACATCGAGTAGGTTCCGGCGCCGAACGAACCGCCCACGACCACGGTGAGCTTGGGCACCGAGCAGGTGGCGACGGCGTTCACCATTTTCGCGCCGTGCTTCGCGATGCCGCCGCGTTCGTACTCGGAGCCGACCATGAACCCCGTGATGTTCTGCAGGAACACCAGCGGAATCCCCCGCTGATCGCACAGCTGGATGAAGTGGGCGCCCTTCATGGCGCTTTCGCTGAAGAGCACGCCGTTGTTGGCGATGATGCCGACGCGGTGGCCGTGGATCTTGGCGAACCCCGTCACGAGCGTCGCACCGTATCCGGCCTTGAACTCGCTGAACTCGCTGCCGTCGACGACCCTCGCGATGATCTCGCGCACGTCGTAGGGGGTCGTCAACTCGACCGGCACCGCACCCTCGAGTTCGCGCTCATCGACGCTCGGTGGCTGCACCTCCCGCTCCCGCACCTCGGGCTCCGGCAGCGTCGAAACGATGTCGCGCAGTATGCGGAGGGCGTCCTCGTCGTTCTCCGCCAAGTGGTCCGCGACGCCGGAGACCTCGGCGTGCAGTTTGCCGCCACCGAGATCCTCGGCGCTCACGACCTCACCGGTCGCCGCCTTCACGAGAGGTGGTCCGCCGAGAAAGATCGTGCCCTGGTTCCGCACGATGACCGTCTCGTCGCTCATCGCGGGCACGTAGGCGCCGCCGGCGGTCGACGATCCCATCACTGCCGACAGCTGCGGGATGCCGGCTTTCGACAGCTGCGCCTGGTTGAAGAAGATGCGCCCGAAATGGTCGCGATCGGGAAACACCTCGTCTTGCATAGGGAGGAACGCTCCCCCGGAGTCGACGAGGTAGATGCACGGAAGCCGCTGTTCCATCGCGATCTCCTGCGCGCGCAGGTGCTTCTTGACCGTGAGTGGGAAGTACGTGCCGCCTTTCACGGTCGCGTCGTTCGCGACGATCATGCAGTGGCGACCCTCGACGAGGCCGATGCCCGCGATGACGCCCGCCGACGGCACATCGCCGCCGTACATCTCCCAGGCCGCCAGCGGTGCGACCTCGAGGAACGGGCTGCCGGGGTCCAGCAGCAGGTCGACGCGCTCGCGCGGCAGCAGTTTCCCGCGACTCACGTGCCGCTCGCGAGCCTTCTCGCTGCCGCCAACGGCAACCTGCTCAAGACGCTCCCGTAATTGCTGTGTGAGTTCACGCATACCGTCGCGCGCCCGTCCGAAATCCTCGCTCGCAGCGTCGACGCCCGTGGTCAGCCTTGCCATACCCGAAGCTTACTCGCGCGTTCAGCCGGCGAGCGCCAGGCCGGGGCGCTCGAGCACGTCGCCGATCGCTTTGATGAAGGTGCTCGCCTCCGCGCCGTCGATAAGCCGGTGATCGAACGAGACCGCCAGCGTCAGTACGTCGCGCAACGCGATATCGCCGCGATATTCCCACGGCTTCTTGCGCGCTGTTCCGAGCGCGAGAATCGCCGACTCGCCGGGGTTGATGATGGGCACGCCGGTGTCGACGCCGAAGACGCCGACGTTCGAGATCGTAAGCGTCGAGCTCGTCAGCTCCGCGGGGCTGAGCTTGCCCTCTCGTGCGCGCGAGGCCTTCTCTGCGATCGCCTCGGTGAGCTCGGTCGCGTCCATGAGGTCTGCGTCCTCGATGCCGGCGACGACAAGCCCCTTCGGAGTCGCCACGGCAACCCCGAGGTTCACGAAGTCGTGATACCTGATCTCTCCCGCTTCGGCATCGAACGTTGCGTTCGTCTCCGGCACGAGCTTGCTGGCCCGGATGACCGCACGGGACACGAGGCTCAGGAACGACGGCGAAGCACCACCGCGAGCAGCACTCTTGAGATCACGCACGAGTTCCAGCGAATCCGTCACGTCGACCTCGAGGAACACCGCGGCGTGCGGCACCTCGGTGACGCTCTTCACCATCGCGGCGGCCGTGTGCTTGCGAATCCCGGCAACGCGCTCCGTCCTGGAGCCGCGCGTGGTCGCCTCTGCTGCTGGCGCCGCGAGGAAGGCGTCAATGTCGGCGCGTGTCACCGCCTCGGCCCTGCTGGGCACATCGTTGATGTCCACACCGCGCTGCTTCGCGTACGCGCGCACCGGCGGCGTCGAGCGGACTCGGGGTCCGGATGCTGGTCGCTCGGTGCGCACGAAAGGCTCGGCGTCCCACGCCCGCGGCGTGCGCTTGGGCCGGTTTTTATCGATCGTGATCGATCCGACGAGGACGTCGACCTTCTCGGCCTCCTGCTCGTCGTGGGAATCCTGCTCCTCCTGCGCCTGTGTCGCGACGCGCTTCGCGAGATCAGCGGGCTCGGGAATCGCCTCGGGCTCCGCAGTGTCCGGTAGCTCGGTAGATGAGTCGCTATCGTCGCCGTCGATATCGAAATCGATGAGGGGGGCACCGACGAGCACCGTTTCACCGGCTCCCGCGTGCAACTTGCTGATGATGCCCTCGTAGGGGCTCGGAAGCTCCACGACCGCTTTGGCGGTCTCGACTTCGGCGAGCGTCTGGTTGAGCTCGACCCGGTCGCCCTCGGCGATCTGCCACGTGACGATCTCGCTCTCGGTAAGCCCTTCGCCGAGATCTGGAAGTTTGAATGTGATGGTCATGCTGCTGCACCACCCTGTTTTGTACCCGCACTGGCGTCACGGGAGTTTCTGCGTCCGAGCGTGCGATCGACGGCATCGAGAACCCGGTCGAGGCTGGGCAGGAACTGCCCCTCCCACTGGGCCGGAGGATACGGAAGGTCATAGCCGCCCACGCGCTCAGGCGCGGCCTCCAGGTACCCGAACGAAGTCTCGACGATGGAGGATACGAGCTCCGCGCCGATACCGCATTCGAGCTGTGACTCGTGCGCGACGACGAGGCGACCGGTCTTCTCGACCGACTTGGCGACAGTCGGAACATCGAGCGGCGAGATCGAACGTAGATCGATGACCTCGATCTCGATACCTTCGTCGGATGCCGCGACGGCCGCTTTCATCGCCAGCTCGATCGTGGGGCCGTACGTTGCGAGCGTGACGTCACGCCCCTCCTGCAACACGACGGCGCTGTGCAGGTCGCGCTGAATCGACGTGTCGACCTCGCCCTTCGACCAATACTTCGCCTTCGGCTCGAAGAACAGCACGGGGTCGTCGGACTCGATCGCTGCCCGTAGCGTCGAGTAGGCCTCCTGCGGGCTGGAGGCCGTCACGACCTTGAGACCCGCTGTGTGCGCGAAATACGCTTCCGGAGACTCGGAGTGGTGCTCGACCGACCCGATGTGACCGCCGTACGGCACCCGGATCGTCATCGGTACGCGGTGGGTGCCCTGCGTTCGATAGTGCAGCTTCGCCACCTGGGTGACGATCTGATCGAATGCCGGGTAGATGAATCCGTCGAACTGGATCTCCACGACCGGCCGCATTCCCGCGAAGGTCATGCCGACTGCGGTTCCGACGATGCCCGACTCGGCCAGCGGCGAGTCCATCACCCGATCCTCGCCGAAACGGTCCTGGAGCCCGTCGGTTACCCGGAACACGCCGCCGAGCTGACCGATGTCTTCACCCATCAGCACGACGTTGTCGTCGGCGTCGAGCGCATCTGCCAAGGCAAGGTTGATCGCCTTGCCGAACTGCATCTCGGTCATGCCGCGGCACCGCCCTTCAGGCTGCCAAGAAGTGCAGCGTGCTGCTTGCGCTGCTGCGTGACGCGGTCGGAGCCCGATGCGTAGACGTGCTCGAACATTGCATCGGAGGGAGAAGCCTGCGCGGCACGAGCCCCGGCGCGCATATCCTTCGCGACGCGGTCGGACTGCACCTTCGCTTCTTCGCGCAGCCCTTCGACCGAGCTGCCGCGGCTCTCGAGGTAGCGTTCGACGCGCAGCAGCGGGTCGCGCTCTTTCCAGTCCTCGACTTCGCGTTCCCGGCGGTAGCGCTTCGGATCGTCGGTCGTCGTGTGCGGCCCCATCCGGTAGGTGATGGCCTCGATGAAGGTGGGTCCGTCACCGGCACGTGCGCGCTCGGTCGCGACTCGCGTGGCCGCGAGCATCGCGAGGATGTCGTTGCCGTCGACGCGGAGGGCCGGGATGTTGAATCCTGCTGCGCGCTGGGCAAGCGGGTACTTCGCCTGGACCTCCACCGGTTCCGAGATCGCGTAACCGTTGTTCTGGCACAGGAAGATCGTGGGTGCGCTGTAGGTGCTGGAGAACACGAGCGCCTCGTTCACATCGCCCTGGCTCGTGGCTCCATCGCCGAAGCAGGCCATCGCGACATCGTCATTCCCGCGCATCTTCGCCGCCATCGCGTAGCCGGTGGCGTGGAGCGCCTGCGACCCGATGATGATCTGCGAAGGAGCAACGTGCAGTTCGTGGGGCTGCCAGCCAGCGTACGTCTGGGTCTTCCAGACGCGCATCCACTGGGCCAGGTCCGCGCCCCGGAGCAGCGGTGCCGTGTGCTCGCGGTAGCTGCCGAATACCCAGTCGGAGTCGCGCAGCGCCCGAACAGCGCCAACCTGCGCTGCTTCCTGCCCCAGCAGCGGCGGCCACAGCGCCAGCTCGCCCTGGCGGGTCATTGCGAACGCTTCCTGATCGAAACGTCGAACGATCGTCATGTCGACGTAGAGATCCGAGAGCTCCTGATCGCCGACGTCGGCAAGATAGGGGTCCAGCACATCGTTGGAGTGCCGCGTGCCTTCCGGACTCAGCACGCTCAGCGGGTCGTGTAGCCCGTCGATCTGCGCCGTCCGGGTGGTCGAATCGATGATGGACATCGGTGAACCTCCTCGTTCTCCGAATCGTGCCTTGTGGGCCTGTCGGTATGCTCGTAAAGATACCCCGGAGTTTCAATCCGCACAACCGAAGCCGCGGCGATTGATCATATCGCTCAGCGTTTGGAATCGGATGCCTCTAGAATTGGTCAGTATGATCAGCTTCGATGACACCGATCGCCGCATCCTGCTCTCGCTCGTCGACGAGCCTCGCGCATCGATCGCTTCCCTTGCCGAAAAGCTCGGACTCGCACGCAACACCGTGCAGTCCCGCGTCAGCGCACTTGAGCGAAACGGTGTTCTGCGCAACTACGACAGACGACTGCACGCGGCGGCCATCGGCTATCCGCTCACCGTCTTCATGGCGACCCATGTCGACCAACCGCGCGCGAGCGAAGTCGTGCAGGCACTCGCCGACATCCCCGAAGTAGTGCAGGCTCATGGACTGTCCGGGCAGGCGGACGTGCTGCTGCGGCTGGTCTGCAAAGATACCGACGATCTCTACCGAGTCAACCAGCTCGTTCTCGCCACCGACGGCGTGGAGCGCACGGAGACCTGGCTGTCGATGGGCGAACTGATTCCATTCCGACTCTCCCCCATCCTGGAACGCGACCAGACCGCGTAGCGATGCACCCGGCACGAAAGACTGACCACGCCGCCTTTTGTCACGAGCAGTTGACCGTACGGTCGAGTTGCAACTGAACCGGCGACGTTTCGTGACGATGAAGGTCGCGGCGCAGCTGCCGAGACGTCGCTACCCGAATGCGGTCCAGGTCGTGTCGAAATCGATGAGCCAGTGGTTGCGCAGCGTGAGCGCTCGTTCGGTCGCCGCAATGATGCCGGCTACGAGCAGTGCGATGTTCGCCCAGGCCGGCAACTGGATCGGCGACGTGAATGTGCCGACGCGCTCAGCAATCGGTTCGATGCTGGTCACCATCTCGATGCCCTGCGGGATGCCGACGACAAGTCCGACCAGCAGAATGAGGATCGCGAGCGCACCGATCGCCCTGCTCAACGCGGGAAAGCGGTTGCCGAACCTCGCTCGTAGACCTTCCGCGGCTCGACGGTGCGGAACGAGCGCCCGCTCCCGGCCGCTGTCATCGACGAAGTGCATTCTGGAAGCGCCGTATCCACTCGCAGCTACCTCAATAACACCGCCGGGAACGGGGAAGGTTGCCGGCAGCTTCGAACGATACAGTTGCACGCCATCGCGGTACAGTACTGCGGGAGCCTTACCGGGTTTCCTGTTGTTCGGAGTAGCCGGAGGTCCTCCGCGCGCCGGCACCGCCGCCTCGCCACCCGAAGCTCCCGCGCTCGCTTTGTCTTCTTCGCCGCTCTGCTGCTTGCCGCTGCCGAAGAGATCGCCCAGCAGATCGCCCCATTCATCGCCGGATTCGTCGTCAGAGAACCAACCGCTCACGACTTCGGAGAACGATTTCCCGTCCGTTCCTTCCGCATCCGAATCACGAACCGAGCCGTCCCACGTGCGGTCGCC
>DXDC01000099.1 GCA_019115685.1 Candidatus Agrococcus pullicola | reverse complement strand
AGAAGACGCCGACTCGGTCCAGCGGTTCGCCGGCTCGGTTCAGCAGGTAGACGCCGTAGCCGTCACGCGGCATGGTTGCCGATGCTCGCAGGTCACTCGCCGCTGTCGCATCGGGCCCTGCGACCGTCAGGACGGCGCCCGGGACGAGTTCGGTCCCGTCAGGCACGGTGACCGCCGAGTCAGGTATCTGGCGGCCGGTGGTGTCTACGTAGCGCAGTGAGAACCCGGAGAGGTCAACGGCGCTCTCACCGTAGTTGGCCAATTCCACGAACTGCTCCGCGTGTTGTCCTTCGCCGTCCGCTGTCACGCCGCCCCCTGCGATCTCACTGATACGTACGTCCGAGTCGACCAGCTCTCGCGGCCAGACGATCGGCTGTATCTCGTGCGGGGAATGGGTACCGGGGGTGCGCAAAGCACGCACGAAGTCGTTGGAGTTGTCACCCGTGTCGTGGAGACGCTGGAAAGACTGACCACTCGGGAAATCGAGGTCGTTGGGGAGCGGTGTTCCCAGCGTGCAGGCAGAGTCGACCCTGGAGAACACGCCAACCGAGTCTCTGACGACTCCTTCTTCGTCGACGATCATGACACCGAAGCCGGTGTCGGCGTTGAAGCTCGTGGAGTAGGTGATGTCCGCCAGCGCCGGCTCGATGCTCGATTGGCCAGCGCGAATCGCAAGGAAAGTCGCACCGGGCTCGAGCGTCGCGGCAGGAAAGTCGAACTGCCGCAGACCCCCGTGGACTCGACCGTCACCGCTGCAGCGGAACAGTTGCCATCCCGTGAGGTCGATCGGGGAGGTTCCCGTGTTGGCGAGTTCCACGAAATTGTCACCGTTGCCGGCTGTGCCCCCGTTCGTCACTTCCGTAATGCGCAGGTCGGACGCTGAGGGAGCGGGAGACGGTGTCTGCGTGTTGACCGCTCCGGGTGTCCGCGGTGCTCGAATGAAGTCTTTTCGGGCATCACCGGTGATGTCGACGCGTTGCCAGCTCTCGGAGTGCAAGCCGTTGAGCGTGCCGGGAAGCGGGCTGCCGTCTGCGCAGAAGCTCTCTACGTCGTGACGGGCGGAACCGACTCGGTCGACGACTCTCCCGGCATCATCGAAGATGATGAGTCCGTACTGTGCGGCGAACGAGATCGAGAAGAAATGATCGGCTGCCGCGAGGATGTCGGGCCCGGCGAGTGACTCGCGCGCAGCGGTAAGTCTCGCACCCGGCGCCAGAGCAACCCCGTCGAGCTGCGCACTCGATAGCTGGGGTACCGAGGCACGCACTCCCGTGCCCGTGCAGCGGAACACGCTCCAGCCACTGAGGTCCTGAACCTCGTCACCATAGTTGACGATCTCGAAGAAGATGTCGCCCGTGCCTCCCGGCCCGACATTGGTGAGTTCGGATATCAGGACGTTCGGACCTCCCGTCGTGGAGAGGAACTCTTCCTCCGACTCATCGGGAATCACCTCATCGACTTCGAGGACGCCGGGTGTACGGTTGCCGATAACAAAGTCCGAGGCATTGTCGCCCGTGCTGTCCGTGCGCTGGTACGCATGGCCCTCGCTGACGTTCAGCGAGGCGTATCGCAGTGGACTGCCGTCCGAGCAGGCGCTGTCCTTGCCGTCGTACCACGCGACTCGATCGACAACATTCCCGTCGGCGTCGGCGATGAGTGCTCCGGCGCCTCCAGCCACGAACACAGCGGAATCGATCGCTATGGCTGCTCCGGATGCGAGCTCCTGCTGCCCCAGCGTTGCAATGAGCTCTCCGGGCGCGAACCGCTTACCCAGCTGATTGCAACGCCAGATGCTCCAACCCGAGATGTCCACGTCCGTGTCGCCGTAGTTCCCGATTTCCAGCAGGTCACCGTACTCTCCTCCGGCATGCGCCACCTCCGAGATCAGCACATCGCCGCGCAGTGGCTCCGGACTCGGCTCTGACGCATTCTCGCTGCCGGGTGTTCGGGGCGCCCGCACGAAGTCGGTGCGGTTGTCTCCCGTCGATTGCACTCGCTGCCATGACTCGCCAAGAGCCGCATCGAGTGTGTTCGGCAGCGGGCTCCCCTGCGCACAGCCGATGCCGCCGACCGCGGGGTCATTCACCGCCACGGCATCGACCGTGTTGCCGTCCGCGTCGCGGATGAGCGCGCCGTAGGCTTCGTTGGCCAGGGATGTTCCGTAGCGGATGTCCGCATCCACGGTCGACTGCGCGTGCTCACGTGCGACGACAAGCCGTTCCCCCGGTTCGAGTTCGCGTTCCAGTCCGTTCGCGAATTCGACCTGGCTCGTGCTCGCTACGTTGCCGGTGGCAGTGCACCGCCAGATCGACCAGTCGGTAATGTCAACAGCGTGATCGGCCTGATTGTGGATCTCGATGAAGTTGTCGTGATAGCCGCCCGGCCCACCGTTAGCTATCTCGGACACTACGACCCCTGACGTCGAGGGCTCTTGCGAAGAGACGGCTGTTGCGTTGAACCGATCGTCTCCGACCGCGAGTTCGGGCGCGCCGAGTGGAAGCAGGATGCCACCTAGTAGCGCTGCGGTAGCTAACAGGATTCTTGGAGAGGAGGAAGACACAGTACTCCGTTGATAGCCGAGACAAGGGACGCGGCTCGAACCGGGAAGGTTCTAAAGCCGGGTCCGACTCAATCGACTTTGTGTAACGGGAAGGTGTCCGACTCCCCCATCATCGGTAAACAGCGTCTGAGATCGAAGTGCCGCGGTCGATGCCAACGCACCGGGGGGCTACACGCGAAGGTAACGACGAATCGCGACGGCTGCCGCGATGGCGGACAGAGCCACTCCGATGGCTAACAGGACTGGCACGACCAATAGCGCGGCGTCGACCGTCACAAGCGGATAGGTCGGCAGTGCCGGAGCCAGATATCCCTGCACGCCCCACTGGACAAGCGCGAGAATCGCACCGCTGGCAAGCAGCGACCCTATGAGTGCCGCGATGACTCCCTCGAGAATGAACGGCGTTTGAATGAAACGGTTAGAGGCACCGACGAGGCGCATAATGCCGAGTTCTCGCTGTCTCGAATACGCGGACAGTCGAATAGTTGTCGATATGAGCAGAACCGCTGCCACGAGCATGATCGCTGCAATAACAACCGCGGCCAGGCTCGCGATGTTCAACGCGTTGAAGATCGGCTCGAGCAACCGCCTCTGATCCTGCACTTCCAGTACTCCCGGCATCGATCGCGTCGCCTCCGCAACGACTGAAGCGTCGGCGGGGCTACTGGGTTGCACGCGCAGGGCTCTGCTCATGGAGTCCTCTGTGGCGAACTCCACGGCCTGGGTTCCGGCGAACTGGCGTTGGAAATTCTCGAGTGCCTGGGGGCGGTCCTCGAATTCGAAATTGCGCACGAAGGGTTCAATAGCCTCTGATTCAAGAACTGCTTCGACCGCGGCGATATCCTCCTCGGTGGCTTCGCCGGCACACTGGTCTCCGGTGTCCCCGTCGTTGCAGAAGTAGATGGCCACTTGCGCGCGGTCGTACCAGAAGCCCTTCATCTGGTTGATCTGGCTCTGCAACAGCATCGCCGAGCCGACGAACGTCAGGGAGATGAATGTGACGAGGATGACCGAGATGACCATGGACATGTTGCGGCGAAGGCCCGTCCACACCTCACGGAGAACAAGCGCAGCTCTCATGCTTCCGCCCCCTTCTCGCTCTTCTTCTTCGCGGCAGTCTTCTTACCGCCTCGACTCTCGGGGGCCTTCCCGCTGGATCCGGTCGCAGCGACCGACACGCCGTACGTACCGGACTTCTCGTCGCGAACCACTTTGCCGGAGTCGAGTTCGATGACCCGTCGCTGCATGGCATCGACGATGGAGGCTTCGTGCGTTGCCATGACGACGGTCGTCCCGCCCTCGTTGATCCTCGCCAACAGCGCCATGATGCCCGCGCTGGTTGTCGGGTCGAGGTTTCCCGTCGGCTCGTCGGCTAGGAGAATCGGGGGTTTATTGACAACAGCTCTTGCGATCGCGACGCGCTGCTGCTCACCGCCGGAGAGTTCGTGCGGAAACCTGGATGCTTTTCCGGCAAGACCGACGATCTGCAGAACATCGGGCACGGCCTCGGAGATGAAGCCGCGACTCTTACCGATGACCTGCAGTGTGAAAGCCACGTTCTCATAGACCGTCTTGTTTCGCAGCAGCCGGAAATCCTGAAACACGACGCCGAGATTACGACGGAAGAACGGCACTTTTCGCGTCGGGATCGATGCCAGTCGTTGGCCCAGGACGTGGATGTCGCCTGAATTGGGGCGCTCCTCGCGCATGATCATGCGAATCACGGTGCTCTTACCCGAGCCGGAAGCCCCGACGAGAAACACGAACTCGCCGGCCTGAATCTCGAGGGAGACCTCGTTGAGGGCAGGGCGTGCCTTACGCCGGTAAGTCTTAGAGACGTTGTCGAAGAGGATCATCGACGTACAAGCTACGCACGCCGCGCCCCATGTAGCGACAGGCGCTCCGCAATCGGCGAAATAACCTGTCGCGCCGGCCCGCTAATCATCCTCAAGCTGCTGCTGTTTGCGCCACCGGATGCCGGCCGCGATGAAGCCGTCGAGATCACCATCGAATACATGGCTCGGATTGTTCACTTCGTGATTCGTGCGGAGATCCTTGACCATTTGATACGGCGCGAGAACATACGAACGCATCTGGTCTCCCCAGCTGGCCGAGATCGTGCCTGCGAGCTCCTTCTTCCGGGCCGCTTCCTCCTCGCGCTTCACGAGCAGCAAGCGGGATTGGAGCACTCGCATCGCCGCCGCCCGGTTCTGGATCTGACTCTTCTCGTTCTGCATTGAGACCACAATGCCGGTTGGCAGGTGGGTAATCCGGACCGCTGAGTCTGTCGTGTTGACGCTCTGACCGCCCGGTCCTGAAGAACGGAAGACATCGACGCGGATATCGTTCTCGGGGATGTCGATCTCATCGGTCTGCTCGAAGAGCGGCACAACCTCGACGGCAGCAAAGCTCGTCTGTCGTTTGCCCGCCGAGTTGAACGGGCTCATGCGAACCAAACGGTGGGTGCCGGCCTCAACGGAGAGATTGCCGAACGCATACGGTGCGTCGACCTCGAACGACGCGGACTTGATGCCCGCCTCTTCCGCGTAGGACGTATCGTGCACCGTGACGGGCATCCCGTGCTGTTCGGCATACCGCAGATACATGCGCAGCAGCATCTCAGCGAAATCGCTCGCGTCGACTCCGCCCGCACCCGCCCGGATCGTGACGACCGCCGGAAGCTCGTCGAATTCGCCATCCAACAGCGTCTGGATCTCCATGTCGCTGATCGTCTTCTGCAGCGCGGCGAGTTCCCTGCGAACGTCACTTTTCGCCGAATCGTCATTCTCTTCGTTCGCGAGCTCTGCAAGCACCTCGAGGTCGTCGATGCGCTGTTCGGTATCGACGATCCGTTTGAGTCGCGCCTGCTTATGGCTCAGAGCGCTCGTGACCTGCTGGGCCGAGTCGGGGTCATCCCAGAGATCGGGAGCTCCGGCTCGTTCGCTGAGCTCGGCGATGTCACGCTCCAGGGCCTCCGTGTCGACGACCGCACGGATGTGCGAGAAGGTCGTTCGAAGCTCGCTGAGATCGTGACTGATGTCGATTTCGCTCATGATTGACCAGCCTAACGGCCGCGCCGGGCCACGAGAACCAACCGCGTAGAGCGAGCCGACCGCACCCGCCCTGGCGTAGGCTTCGAATGTGACAGGAGACGAACGCGAAGGAGATCGATTCCCGTTCCGCTCCGTGGCCATCGCCGTATTCGCGCCGACCATCGCGTTCGCGATCGGTCAGGGCGCGCTGATCCCGTTCATTCCGCTGCTGGCACGCGACATGGGGGCCTCCCTCGCCATCGCCGGCATCGTTGCGGCGATGGCCACGATCGGCGAACTCTTGGGATCGGTCCCTGGAGGGGCTCTGGTCGCAAAGTTCGGCGAGCGTGCGACGATGATCTACGCGGGTCTCACCGTGCTCGTCTTCCTGGGGTTGGCGTTCTTCGCAACCGAGTGGTGGCAGCTTGCCGCGTGCATCCTCGCAGCGGGGCTCGGCACGGCCGTCTTCTCACTTGCCAGGCACGCGTTCATGACCACGTTCGTGCCGTATCGCTACCGTGCGCGCTCGCTCGCCACACTCGGAGGCACGTTCAGACTCGGCGTCGCGATCGGCCCGCTCATCTCATCAGCGCTGTTCGCGCTCGGTGCTGAAACTCGCGTGAGCCTTGCGGTATTCGGCGTAGGAGCACTGATCGCTGTCGTCATACTGTTCTTCCTGCCGGATCCGACCACGACGTTCTCGTCCGATCCGGCCCGCGCAGGACAGCGCAACGCAGCCGCGGCTTCGCGCGGCATTCTGCCCACGCTCAGGGCCAACGCACGCACGCTCGCAACAGTGGGCGTCGGCGCCGCCCTCATGGCCTTCGCTAGGAACGCGCGAACGCTCCTGGTGCCACTCTGGGCGGTTTCCATCGGTGTCGACGCGACAACGACCGGCATCGTGATCGGCCTCGCCGGCATCGTCGATTTCGCCCTCTTCTTCGCGTCAGGCTGGATCATGGATCGCTTCGGCCGGATGTGGGCGGTTGTTCCCAGCATTCTCGGGCTGGGCACCGGCTTCCTGCTCCTCACGTTCACGCACGACGTTCCCTACGCCATCACCACGTGGATTGTCGCGGCCGGGATGCTCGCCCTGGCGAACGGCATCGGCTCCGGCATCCTGATGACCCTCGGCTCCGATCTCGCCGACCCCGTGAGCCCCGCCCCGTTCCTCGGCGCTTGGCGACTCGTGACGAATTCCGGCTCCGCGCTCGCTCCCGTCACGATCTCGGGGATCGTGCAGGTCGCGTCCATCTCCTTCGCGGCCGGTGGCATGGCGGCGATATGCGTGCTGGGTGCGGTGATCCTGATCCGCACGGTTCCAGGGGCTCAGAACACGAGCAACGCATCAAGCGACGACGATTTGGACTAGTGCGTTCCCGGGTATTGACGAGCCGCTGGTGATATTCGGCGATCATCCATACCGTAATGCCCGTGTGACCGTCTTGAGCAGCTCGGCATCACCCTCGTGAACCGAGAACGCCAACTGTTCTTCGGCACGTCCCAGACGCTTCACAAGAGGTGGCGTAGAACAGGGGGTATCTACTGGCCGAAAACGCTTCGAGCCGTGGCCGTGACACGAATCGCTATACCGTCCGGGGCGATCCAGGTAATGAAGAACGGTTGCCATCGAGTCTCGAGCATCACGGACGCTGTCTCGCCGTCTTCCGACCGCACATCGACGATACGTACGCCGTCGCTTTCACCGAGCGTCTCGAGCCAGGCTTCCACCGACCGCTCCATCTCGGGCTGCGTGAGTTGCGGCTGCGGAGTACCGTCGCCGTCGTAGACATACTCGAGGCTGAACGATTCCGCTGCGACAAGAGCGGCGCCGTCTGCAATCGTGAACAGCCGCTTGCGTTCGATCAGCATGCTGGTGGCAGCCGTTACGACCAGAATCAGTAGGAGCGCCAGCAGCCCCATACCGATTGTCAGGATCAGGCTGCTGCCATCGTCTCCGTGCACCGCGCGCCGCAGCCGCTTCACGGTTGCACCTCCGTGATGTGTTCCGAGACCGGCTGCGTCGCCGTCGCTTCAACGGGGATGCCGAGTGCGGTGTCGAGATCGAGGACGGGTGGTACCAGCGGAAGGGGCACGACGAACGCAATTGTCACCGTGACGGTGCCTCCCAATTGCTCGCAGTCGAGTTCGCCGCAGTCGACCGTGAGTTCAGCGTCGGTGTCGTCAAAGCCCGCGTCGGTCAGAGCGAGCAGCGTTGTCACCTCCGCTGATTCGAATCCGGCCTCCCCGTGCATGGCGATCGTGCGTGCGGCATTGCGCGCCGCCCCTTCGGCCGCGAGCGCGCCTGCCTGAATCTGTGCGAGCGCGACGATCAAGTAGACCAGCGGCACGGACAGCAGCATGCCGACGGTGATGAATTCGAGGGATGCCGTTCCATCGTCTTCAGTCCAGCGTTTCCAGAACACCGTGCCCCTCCGCAGATATTTCGGCGACTCCGAGCAGCCCTATGACAGGAATCGGGGTGCGGGCCGTGACGACGACCGTGTCGATGCCGTTGATCGTCTCGTAGCGCACGGTGACGTCACCGGCGTATTCCGAGTTCACGGCTCTTGTTATGAGATCGCGCGTTCTCTGTGCCGCCGCTTCGCCATCGCCTCCGAGAAGTGCGCCGTACCGTGCTCCCTCCCCGCACGCATCGACGACGACATTGCGCACGTAAAGCCCCAGCGACAACTGCATGACGGACACGACGACCAGCACGAGCAAGGCCGCGACGAGCGTGAACTCGACGGTCGCCGAGCCCCGGTCGGAGAACAGCCTGCGCACTGGTTCACCTGCCCCTTCCATCTACACGGTTTCGTACCCGGCTCTCGGCTCGGACGTCAGAAGCTCGTGACGCGGTCGATAGCCTGTTCGAACACACCCGTGAGCGCCGGGCCCGCAACGCCCCAGAGCAGGATCACGATGCCCGCCGTCATGAGACAGATCAACACCCAGCCGGGCACATCACCCCTGTCTTCTCGCAGTCGGTCGATGAACCGACGCGCTTTGCATGGTTTGCGTAAC
>DXDC01000098.1 GCA_019115685.1 Candidatus Agrococcus pullicola | reverse complement strand
GCATCTCCGCGCAGATCATCGGCGGCGCAGCATTCCAAGCGGGGCTGCACGACGTCGATATTGCGGTCACCGACGAGAACGGTGCGCCGGCGGCAGACGCTCGGGTGGCGATGAGCTGTCAGGGCGACGAAGGATGGCGCGATGCGGGCACCGTCGGCGCCGAGGGGTCGCTGCGTACGCACGTACCGAACACCACGTGCGACTTCGCGGCAATGGCCGAGAATGGCGCCCGAGCAAGCGAGCTCGGCGTGGCCTTCGACGGGCCCGGCGAGGTATCGCTCACGCTGCAGTTGGACGACGCAGCGCCGGTCGTTTCGCTTTCGGTCGACGCCGAGGCCGGTGAATCCGGCTGGTACACGACCGCTCCCATTCGCGTGAGTATTGCCGCAACGGACGACATCGACAGCACGCCGGCGGTCGAGTACTCCTTCGACGGTGAAGCGTGGCTCCCCTACGAGGAGAGCATTGCATTGAGCGACGAGGGAGCGCATACCGTCCACGCCCGCGCGACTGATGAATTCGGCAACGTTTCCGACGTGGAATCGGGCGAGTACCTGGTCGATACCGTCAAACCGACGCTCGCAGCGACAGCCGACCCGGAGTCTCGTGGTGCGATCACCGTCGAGGGTTCTGACGCGACCTCTGGCCTCGACAGGGTCGAGTACCGTCTTGGCGACGGTGATGAGTGGACCGCGGTCGAGTCGGAGTTCGATGAGGCGGGGACGCTCGTCGCAACGCTGCCGATTTCGGATGCAGCGGCGCAGGTTGAGCTTCGAGCCTTCGACGTCGCGGGGAACGCGAGCGATATCGTCGAGCTTTCGTGGTCCGCTGCTGAGGGCTCCGACGGCAGCCTTCCTTCAACGGGCTTTGCCGTGCAGGGACTCGGAGTCGGTCTTGCCGTGCTTCTCGTGCTCGGAGGAGCTGTGTTCTTCCGGAATCGCGTGCGCGTGCAGCTAAACGCGTAACCACACGCCGTAAGAAGGGGCATGCACGAACGGTTCGTGGGTGCCCCTTCTTCGATGGTTGTGCAGGACGACGCTCATGTCGGAGGTGCCGTCCACTATGGAAGAACGCTAGAAACAGGCTGGCCGGGAGGTGAGGTCCACTCCGTACCACCCGACCGTGTCCCCACATGGATGCCACCACCGAACCCCGTGGCTTCGCCCTCGAGCAACCCGACGACGGTCCGTATGGAGAACTCGATCTGTCACCCGAAGAGACCGGCGAGACCGAACGACCACCCTTCGAACCGCACCGACCCGCACAGAGGAGATACGCGCAGAGGAGACACAAATGCGTGACCGTAAACACGATGAGCTTCAGCAGCCGAGCCTCGACCGGCTCCTGCTCGATGACCTTGCCGAAGCAGGACCGAACCTGTCGGCTAACCCAGTGCCCGGTTAACCCAGTACCGTCCTGTGTTTGGTCTCTGCCCACTCGGCCGCCATCTCGGTCAGCACGGCTTCGACTGCTGCGGCCTCCTCAGCGGTCGGGTTTCCGCCCTGGATCTCCACTTGGGAGAGAATCTCCTTGATGTCCGTTCCCGGAGCCGGCGCGGGAGAAGGAGCTTTTGCGGCCTGCGAATAGTCAACGTTATCGATCACGAAACCTCCTATAGCGGAATGTTGCCGTGCTTGCGGTCGGGGCGCTCGATTTCCTTCGAGCGCAGGAAGCGGAATGCCTTCGCAACGGCGACGCGCGTCTCGGCGGGCTCGATGACCCCGTCGATCTCGCCTCGCTCGGCGGCGAGGTATGGGCTGGCGACGTTGTAGGTGTAGTCGTCGGCTAGCTGCTTCCGCACGGCGTCGACGTCCTCGCCGTTCGTCTCGGCATCCTTCAAGTGGCCGCGGTAGAGAATGTTCACGGCTCCCTGACCGCCCATCACGGCGATCTCGGCCGTCGGCCAGGCAATGTTGATGTCGGCGCCCAGATGCTTCGAGCCCATCACGATGTACGCACCGCCGTAGGCCTTGCGGGTGATCACGGTAACGAGCGGAACAGTGGCTTCCGCGTAGGCGTACAGCAGTTTGGCACCGCGGCGGATGACGCCCGACCATTCCTGATCTGTGCCGGGCAGATAGCCGGGAACATCCACGAGCGTCAGCACGGGAATGTTGAAGGCGTCGCAGAAGCGCATGAATCGCGCTGCCTTTTCACCGGCCTCGATATTGAGGGTGCCCGCCATCGACTTCGGCTGGTTCGCGATGACACCGACGGAGCGACCCTCGAGCCGACCAAAGCCGATCACGATGTTCGGCGCGTACAGCCCTTGCACTTCCAAGAACTCGTTATCGTCCATGAGCGATTCGATGATCGTCAGCATGTCGTACGGCTGGTTCGGCGAATCGGGGATGACCGTGTTCAGCTTCTGGTCCTGGTCGTTCACGACACGGGCCGAAGTGTGATCGTAAGCGGGGACCTCGGCCCTATTGTTGTCAGGCAGATACGAGAGCAGGGCACGCACGTAATCGAGCGCATCGTCCTCGTCGGCTGCGAGATAGTGCGCGACGCCACTGACCTCGTTGTGCGTTCGTGCGCCGCCGAGCTCCTCGAACCCGACCTCCTCGCCCGTTACCGTCTTGATGACATCCGGGCCGGTGACGAACATGTGGCTCGACTTGTCGACCATGACGACGAAGTCCGTC
This sequence comes from Candidatus Agrococcus pullicola, assembly GCA_019115685.1. Taxonomy (GTDB): domain Bacteria; phylum Actinomycetota; class Actinomycetes; order Actinomycetales; family Microbacteriaceae; genus Agrococcus; species Agrococcus pullicola. Next base: position 2,639 of record DXDC01000098.1, on the reverse strand, counting down.
AATGCCGGCGAATACACCGCCCCGCCCGCTGCCGGCCCCATGACGATGGAGATCTGCGGGATGACGCCGCTCGCTGCTGTGTTGCGCTTGAAGATCTGCGCGTACTTGCCGAGCGCGACGACGCCCTCCTGAATGCGAGCGCCGCCCGAGTCCAGAATCGCGACGAGCGGGATCTTCAAATCGAGCGCGTAGTCCATGATCTTGACGATCTTCTCGCCGGCGACCTCACCGAGCGAACCACCGAACGTTGTGAAGTCCTGCGCGTAGACGGCGACGCGGCGACCGAAGATCGTGGCCATGCCGGTCACGACGGCGTCACCGGCAGGCCGGTTGCGATCCATGCCGAATGCCGTCGTGCGGTGCTTGACGAACGTGTCGAACTCGACGAAGCTTCCCTGATCGACGAACTGGGCTATGCGCTCGCGTGCAGTCTTTTTGCCCTTCGCGTGCTGCTTCTCGGCCGAGGCGGCCTCTTTGTCGAGCACCGCATCCCCGAGGCGCTTCTTGAGGTCAGCGATCCTTGCCGCAGTCGTTGTAAGCGGTTGGTTCTCTTCAGTCACGGATATGAGTCTACGATGCCTCGCCTGCCGACCGTGGAACGCACGACGTCGACTACCTTGGAGCCATGCAGTTCCCTCGCGCATCCGCGCTCGCAGACGTTCACTTCGCCGTCGAGACCGGGTCTACTTTCGAGCTCGTCGATCACACAGCACCCGACTGGACCTGCTGGACGACGCTGAATCAGACGGCGGGCCGAGCTCGCGTCGATCGACGATGGGAAACCCCGCCCGGCCAGGCGCTGGCGACCTGCCTTGTTGTACGGCCATCCTCCGGTCACAGTTGGATGCCGCTCGTCACGGGCCTGGCGCTCGCGCGAACGATCGACGAGCTCGTGGAGGCGACCCCCGCAATCAAATGGCCGAACGACGTGATGATCGACGGGCGTAAGATCTCCGGGATCCTGTGCGAACTGCGTGGCGATGTCATCGTGGTCGGGTTCGGCGTGAACCTCGTGCAGCGAGCCGAAGTGTTGCTCGAGACCGCCACCTCGCTGCGGCAGGAAGGGGGCACTGGCGAGGCGGAATCGCTGGCGGACGCCGTGCTCGCCGGAGTGGTGCAACGGTTGCGGCTACTCGTTCCAAGGCTCGGCACAGAAGCGCTGCTGCAAGAGGTGTCCGAGGCATGCTCGACGCTCGGGCAGCGCGTCCGGGCCGAAATGCCCGACGGCACCCGAATCGTCGGCGCTGCTGCCCGGCTCGACGCGGATGGCGGACTCGTTATCGCAACCGATGCAGGTGAACGTTCGGTGACGGCGGGGGATATCGTGCACTTGAGGCCCGAGAGAACCGGGCCGGGAAAATAGAATAATTTCGTGCCGTAGCGGCATCTAGTGCAGGAGCGAGGCAGACTGGTACCTATGCCCGAGGAGACGACCGAGCAAGTAATCGCTCGTATGCGGCCGCACGCACGTGCGCTGGTCTTGTCGATCGTGCTGCTCTGGGTACTGAGCTTCTTCGCGATGTTCCTGCAAGACCGCATCGACTGGGAACCGTGGAACACCGTTGTCGTCGTCGCGGCCATTGTGCTCGCAGCGATTCTCTGTGTGTTTCCATATCTTGCTTGGCTCTCACGCCAATACACGATCACCACTCGACGCGTAACATTGCGTTCGGGCTTCGGCGGCATCCGTCGCGAGGTGCTGCTGAGCAGAGTGCACGACATCACACTGCGCAGGAGGGGCCTGCAAGCCATGTTCGGTTCGGGGGATGTGCTGATTTCGACGGGCGGTGAACGTGCGATCGTGCTCGCCGACGTGCCGAACGCCGCGCTTGTGCTGCGGGCCCTGAACGAACTCTTGGAAGACTCGACGGAGGATGCATGAAACTGGCAGTCATCGGATGCGGATACCTCGGTGCCGTGCATTCGGCCGCTATGGCTTCCGTTGGGCACGAGACCGTCGGCATCGATATCGATGAACCCAGAATCGCGCTGCTGGCCTCCGGGAAGGCCCCGTTCTACGAGCCTGGTTTCGAGGATCTGCTCCGAGAGCAGACCGAGGGCGGGCTACTGCGATTCTCGACCGACCCCGCTGCAACCGCCGACGCATCCGTCATCTTTCTCGCGGTGGGAACCCCGCAGACGGAAGGCAGCAATGCCGCCGATCTCCGCTACGTGGATGCCGCGGTCGAGTCGCTGTTGCCGTACATCGACGCGAATACCCTGATTGTCGGCAAGTCGACGGTACCCGTCGGCACCGCGGCCAGGCTCGCGGAGAAGATCGGCCACACGGGAGCCAGTCTGCTCTGGAACCCCGAGTTTCTGCGCGAGGGCTTCGCCGTGCAGGACACGCTCGACCCCGACCGGCTCGTCTACGGCATCGCGGACGGCGACACGGCCAGCGTCGAGAAGCTCGATGAGGTGTACCGCTCGATCATCGAGAAGGGCACGGCCCGGATCATCACCGATTACCCGACGGCAGAACTCGTCAAAGTCAGCGCGAACGCGTTCTTGGCGACGAAGATCTCCTTCATCAATGCCATGGCCGAGATCGCGGAGCAGGTGGGAGCCGATGTCACCGAGCTCGCCGATGCCATCGGCGTCGACAACCGCATCGGTCGTCGATTCTTGAACTCGGGCCT
>DXDC01000097.1 GCA_019115685.1 Candidatus Agrococcus pullicola | reverse complement strand
GGGCCCGCAGCGTATGGCCGTAGTCGCCGAGGTAGATCGTAGCGAGCGCATCTCGAACGGCCGCGTCTTCGAGCGCTGCCCGAGCGGGACGAGGATGCGCACGCAGGACAGCCCCAACCGGACCGGAAGCGATCGCCCGCATGGCGAGTATGTCGATGCCGGCCTCCGTTTGCGCGAGCTTTCCGGCACCGACGCTCTTAGCGAGGAAGCGAATCCGCCACGGCAGCCAAGCGACAGCGATGAGGCCCACCGCGATTAGGACGATGATCGACCAGGCGAGACTCCCGAACTGCTCTATTGCTTCGCTCAGGGCGGCGCCAGTAGAAGCGAGCTGACCGGGAAGCCCGACACTCGATTCGAATGCATCGGCAAGAGAAGGACCGACGAGCGGAATCTGCCGAGCCTGATCGGCGATTCCGGTGATGAACCCCTGCAGGTCCTCCCCCGATGCCGCGATGTCATCAGCGAGAGGAGCGTACTCGAGAATCTCAGTCTTGACACGATGCGCGTAGATGAATGCTGCGATCAATCCCACTACTGAGGAGATATCGGCGGCAATCTGACGAAAACGGCGAACAGCACGAAGTGAGTATGGACGCATATATCGATCCAATCAGTATCCAGCCGGGAACGATATAGTTGCACATAAGACGAAAACCTCGATGGAGGCTACAACGATGGAGTTGCCCGACCCCGAAGCGCTGGTCACTATCAGCCCACAGATCCCGTGGTACTTCATCGTGGCGCTTGTCGTCGCAGCGATCGTCATCGTCCTTCTCATCGTGAAAGCGGTCGCGTACGGTCTTGCCGCGGGCCATGACCGACGGGCCCGCCAGGAGGGAAAGCACCATCCGGGACGTCGCCCTTCCGGCGGCACGCTGACCGCCGTCGTGCTCGCAGCACTGGGAGCAGTCATCGTCGGTGTGAATTATCAGGCGATCTGGTACTTCGCGAACCCGGAGCTGTCTTCCCCAGCGGAGAACGAACTATCCGTTCGTGAGCAGTTAGCAGAGCAGGGAGCCGAAAGCCTTACGCTCCGGGCAACGGATCCGCTGCACTCGCTGCAGCGGATCGACGAAGAAGCCTGGAACGACGATCTTCCACTCGAGGCCCTGCTGGTCTGCGACATGGGGCAAATGCCTGAAGCCGGCCAGTTCCCGCCTTACGATCGGCACTCCTGGGCATTGCCCGTGTCATACACATTGCCCGATGATGATCAACCGCGAAGCGCCGTCCTGGAGCGCGACATCGAGGGCGAGGCGTGTGTGTTCACCTTGCGGGATGCGGACGACCAAGGCGCCTAGGGCGGTTACTGCTTCGGCCAGGCGCCCTGGAGTTCGGCACGAACCTCTTCCAACAATCGCGGTATCGCCTTGGTCTTCGCGATGATCGGGAAGAAATTGGCATCGAGTGACCAGCGCGGCACGATGTGCTGGTGCAGGTGATCGGCGATGCCCGCACCGGCGATTCGCCCCTGATTCATGCCGATATTGAATCCGTCGCAGCGGGAGACCTGCTTGAGAACTCGCATTGCGGTTTGCGTCAGCCGCCCCATCTCTGCCATTTCTTCCTCGCTCGCGAGGTCGTAGGTGGCGACGTGACGATACGGGTTCACCATGATGTGACCGGTGTTATACGGGTACAGGTTCATGACGACGTATGCGTGCTCGCCCCTGTGCACGATGAGCCCGTCTTCGTCTGCGAGTTTCGGCGCACGGCAGAATGGGCAGTCTTCCTCGTGAGGCATCTGGCCGTTCTTGATGTACACCATCCGATACGGCGTCCATAGCCGCTGAAACTCGTCGGGCACGCCGGCGATCTCCGACGACATCCAGGTCGGTGCCCCCGCCTCCCTTGGTTCATCCGGCGCCGGATAGTCGGCGGGATTCTGCGAGAGCCCTGAAGGGTTGTCCGTCATTACACGTGAGCCTTCGTCTCGATGGCTTCGACAATGCGGTCGATCGCTTCATCGATCGGTATACCGTTGTCCTGTCGACCGTCACGGTACCTGAACGACACGCTTCCCGCATCCGCGTCGCGTCCGCCGGCGATCAATTGGAACGGCACCTTCTGCAGCGTGTGGTTGCGAATCTTCTTCTGCATCCGCTCATCGGAGTGATCGACATCGATTCTGACTCCCTTGGAACGGAGTTTGGTCGCGACGTCCTCGAGGTAGCCGCCGAACTCCTCCGCTACCGGGATGCCTACGACCTGCACGGGAGCCAGCCATACCGGGAAGGCTCCCGCGTAGTGTTCGAGCAGAATCGCGAAGAACCGTTCGATCGACCCGAAGAGCGCCCGGTGAATCATGATGGGGCGCTGTTTGGAACCATCCGCCGCAGTGTACTCGAGTTCGAAACGCTCGGGCAGGTTGAAATCGAGCTGCACTGTGGAGAGCTGCCAGGATCGGCCGATCGCATCCGTGACCTTGAGGTCGATCTTCGGACCGTAGAACGCAGCTTCTCCGGGCTCTTCCACGAGATCGAGTCCTGTGGCCTTCGCAACGCGACGCAACGCATCCGTAGCGGTGTCCCAGACATCGGGCTCCCCGATCCACTTCTCCGACTCGTCGTCGCGCATCGAGAGCTCGAGACGGAAGTCCGTCAGGCCATAATCACTCAGCAGTGAGAGCACGAATTCGAGGACTTTCGTCGTTTCCTCTTCGAGCTGCTCCGGGGTGACGAAGAGGTGCGCGTCGTCCTGCGTGAAGCCGCGCACTCGAGTGAGCCCGTGCAACGCGCCCGAGAACTCATTCCGGTACACCGTGCCGTTCTCGGCGAAGCGCAGCGGCAGCTCCCGGTACGAACGTGCGTGCTCCTTGTAAATGAGGATGTGCATGG
>DXDC01000096.1 GCA_019115685.1 Candidatus Agrococcus pullicola | reverse complement strand
TGGGGCGGGCGTCCGTTCTTGACGGGCGCGTTGAGTGAGCTGAAGGGCAGAAAGCCGGGCATGATGATGCTCATATCGCTGGGCATCACGGTCGCCTTCTTCGCATCCTGGGCATCGAGCCTCGGGTTCCTGAGCGAAGAGCTCAACGTGTGGTGGGAGCTCGCGCTCCTGATCGTCATCATGCTGCTCGGTCACTGGATCGAGATGCGCTCGATCGCACAGACCACCTCGGCGCTCGACTCCCTCGCAGCGTTGCTGCCGGATACCGCCGAGCTCGTCGAAGGCGATGAAGTGCGCAGTGTGACACCGGGAGAACTCGACATCGACGACGTCGTGATCGTGCGCCCCGGCGCATCCGTGCCCGCCGACGGCGAAGTGATCGACGGGTCCGCGAGCTTCGACGAGTCCATGATCACGGGCGAATCGAAATCGGTACGACGGGATACCGGCGACCGCGTCGTCGCCGGTACGGTCGCGACCGACTCTGGTGTGCGCATCCGCGTGAGCGCTGTGGGGGAGTCGACTGCTCTCGCCGGCATCCAGCGTCTCGTTGCAGATGCCCAGGCTTCCAGTTCGAAAGCACAGCGCATCGCCGATCGTGCCGCAGGCTGGCTGTTCTGGTTCGCGCTCGTTGCCGGCGTCATAACGTTAACGGTGTGGTTGCTCCTGGGGCAGCCCGACAATGCGGTCGTTCGTACGATCGCCGTTCTGGTGATCGCATGCCCCCATGCGCTGGGGCTCGCGATTCCTCTCGTCGTATCGATTTCTACCGAGCGCGCAGCAAAGGCGGGTGTGCTCGTGAAAGACCGCCTCGCGCTCGAGGGCATGCGTACGATCGACACGGTGCTGTTCGACAAGACCGGAACGCTCACCCGGGGCGAACCCGAACTGCTCGAGGTCGCTCCCGTCGAAGGGGAGGACGCGGATCGAGCGCTTGCGTTCGCGGCCGCAGCGGAGTCCGACAGCGAGCATCCGCTCGCGAAAGCCATCGTCGCTGCCGCCAGGGATCGAGGCATGCGGATTCCCGCAGCAACGGAGTTCTCTTCTCACCCGGCGGTAGGAGTCCGCGCGAGCGTGGAAGGAAGAACGGTCGAGGTCGGCGGGCCGGCGCTGCTCGCACAGCACGACGCAGACGAAGTGCGCGAGACCGCAGCCTGGCGGGCTGAGGGCGCGATAATCCTGCACGTCCTGGTCGACGGCAAGGCGGTTGCCGGGCTTCGTCTGGCGGACGCGATTCGACCCGAGTCGTTCGAGGCCGTTCGTGCGCTGCACGCCCGGGGTATTGAGGTCGTCATGATCACGGGCGATGCGAAAGCCGTGGCGGAAAGCGTCGGTGAAGAGCTCGGTATCGATGCCGTGCTGGCACAGGTACGGCCGGAAGACAAAGAATCGAAGGTCGCCGAGCTGCAGAGCAAGGGCCAGAAGGTCGCGATGGTCGGTGACGGCGTCAATGACGCTCCCGCACTCGCGCGTGCCGACGTCGGCCTCGCGATCGGCGCGGGAACGGATGTCGCGATCGGTTCGGCTGGCGTCATTCTGGCATCGTCCGACCCGCGTGGCGTGCTCTCGGTCATAGAGCTGTCGAGCGCCAGCTACCGGAAGATGCTGCAGAATCTCTCGTGGGCTGCAGGCTACAACCTGTTGTCCGTGCCGCTTGCGGCGGGCATTCTGGCTCCGATCGGGTTCATGCTGCCCATGAGCGTCGCCGCTGTCCTGATGTCGCTTTCGACGATCGTGGTCGCGATCAATGCGCAGCTGCTGCGAGCGGTGAACCTCGACCCGGATCACATCGTGCGGAAAGGTCAATCGGCATCCAGTTCGCCGAAGAGCTCCACGGCAGCTCGCATGTAGTCGCCGATCCATCGGTCATGGATGCGCTTGATCGGCATGGGCGACAGTGAGAGGTGCCGTTCGCGTCCGACCTTCCGGCCCGTCACGAGCGCAGCGTCCTCCAGCACGCGCAGGTGTTGCAGCACCGTCGTTCGGTCGAGCTCGGGCAGCGCTTCACACAGTGCGCCCGTGGTCTTCTCCGACGCTTTGAGTTCATCGAGCATCCTCCTGCGGATGGGGGATGCGAGTGCTTTGAACACGCGGTCGTCCTCCGACTCCTTGCGCAACACTTCAGACATGTTGTAAAAATACAACATGAATGATGCAAATGCACTGCAAGAACTCAACTTCACGATTTCCGGACGTGTTTCCAAGCCCGCCGCCGAGGTCTACGAAGCCGTCGCCGCCCCGGAGCGGCTCTCGAAGTACTTCACGACCGGCGGCGCACGCGGCCGCCTCGAAGCCGGCGCAGACGTGACGTGGGACTTCCACGACTTCCCTGGAGCCTTCCCCGTCACGGTCGTCGAATCGGAGCCGAACAGGCGAATCGTCATCGAGTGGGAGGGCAACGAGACGACGTCGGATCACGGCCGCACGAGAGTCGTCTTCGAATTCGAACCGATCGATGACGACAGCCGCACGCTCGTCACGATCACGGAAAGCTCATGGCGAGCCACCGAATCCGGCGCGAGAGCGGCATTCGACAACTGCGAAGGCTGGACGGGCATGCTGAACGCGATGAAAGCGTGGCTCGAGCACGGCATCAACCTGCGCGAGGGCTTTTACCGCTGATCGGCTACCGCTCGTCGACCCCGTAGCGTGCCGCGAGCGCGGTGAGCCGCTGCGAATACTCCGTCAGCGCCCGCTCCGGGTCTTCCGCGCGTCCGACCGCGAGCCCCAGCAGGTACGCCGAAACAGGGGCGGCAGGGCGCAGCACCCCGTGTGCGACGTCGCGCGCGAGGTTCAGCACCGTCGCGGTGGATGCCGTGTCTGGTTCGAGCCCGAGCTCTGCGGATGCCGCGCGCACCCAGTCGTCCAGCGCGGACGGAGGAAGGTGTTTTGCGCTCATGCATTCACTCTAGATTCAACCGCGTGGCTTGTGCGAGGTCGTCCGGGGTGTCGATGTCGGCGGCGATCGCATCGGCCACGGGAACTTCCCGTAGCCTGGCCTGGGCGAAGAGCAGTTTGATCGGGAGTCCCGCGTGATCATCGCCCAACACTTCGAACCCTCGTCGCAGCATGCGTGTCGAATAGACCCCGGCCAGCCATTGGTGACGCATCCGCTGATCGACCAGCACGATGCCATCGACATCATCACCTTCTCGTAGCGACACAAGCAGTGTCTCGCAGACCGCCACGGGCTGCTGCAAGTCACACGAGAGCAGCATCGTCCAGTCGTGCTGGACAAAGGGCAGCGCAGCGGCGACCGCAGCGAGCGGTCCACCACCGGGAGGGTCCTCCCGCACTCGAGCGCAGCCATCTGCTGCCGCAGACTCCGGCCCCACGATCGTGACGCCCGCGGCTCCCGCGCGCTGCGCAGCTGCGGCGACCCGATCGACCAGGCGTTCGCCGCTCAGCCGCAGCGTCGCTTTGTCGACACCACCCATTCGTCGCCCAGCTCCTCCCGCCAGCACGACCGCGTCGAAT
>DXDC01000095.1 GCA_019115685.1 Candidatus Agrococcus pullicola | reverse complement strand
CGGGAATACCGCGGACGTCTTGAGACTCGCAATTCCCGGACGTCAGGCAAGAGTGGAGAGGACGTACACGCCCGTCGAACTTCCGCCCCTGCCCGAGCGCGAAGCGGTGGAATGGTCGGCCATCGATCCTGGAACGCGCTGGGTCGCAGACCTGCCCGGTGGCGTCACCTCAGCGAACGGCATCGCGGTCGGCGTCTGGGCGACGATGATCGCCGCTGCCGTGCGCACGACGCTGTCGAGGGGCGAGCAGGCGATCGTCGTGGTTCCCGATTATCGAGAGCAACGGCAGCTGCATGCCGCGCTGGTGGACGCAGTGGGCGAGGAACGCATCGCGTCGTTGGATGCTCGCCAGAGCAATGCCGACCGCGCTCGCAGTTTTCTTCTCGCGGGGAGCGGGCTGGCAACCGTGACAATCGGCCCGCGAAGTACCGTCTACGCTCCCGCATCGAAGCTCGGTCTCATCGTGATCTGGGATGACGGCGACCCACTGCACCGAGAGCCGCTCGCGCCCTACGTCCACTCGCGTGACGCTGCGCTGCAGCGGCAATCACTCAGTGGGGCGGCGCTTGTCTTCGCGGCTCACGCGAGGTCGACCGCAGTGCAGCGACTGGAGGAGATCGGCTATCTCGAAACCCTCGACGTGCCTCGCACGAATCGCCCCAGGGTGATTCCAGCCGACCTCGTGCGCGAGCAGGAGGGGCGGATCCCATCCATCGCCTATGGCGCGATCCGGAGCGGCCTCGCGGAGGGACCCGTACTGGTGCAAGTGGCGAAACCCGGGTTCTCAACGCGACTCGTCTGCGCATCCTGCGGTGATCCCGTGCGGTGCCGTCACTGCACCGGTCCTGTGCGCCCCAGACGCCGCTCGAACCGCAACGACTCTCGTGCCGACCCGGCATGCGCGTGGTGCGGCCGTGGTCTCGGCGCGAGTACGTGCGAACACTGCGGAGGCAACAGGTTCGACGAAGCCGGCAGCGGCAGCGGGAGGACGGCAGGCGAGCTCGGTCGTGCTTTCCCGGGCACGACTGTGACAGTTGCCGACGGCGAGCATGAACAACTTCAAGTGGATGCCCGCCCGCGCCTGGTCGTTGCAACGCCGGGAGCGGCTCCGCTCGCAGTCGATGGCTTCAGGTCGGTCGTCCTTCTGGACGGCGCCTCGATACTGATGGGGGAGCGTCTCTCTGTCGTGGAGGATGGCATGCGCCAGTGGCGTGCTGCGCTCGCACTGGCTGCTCCAGACGCGACCTGCATCGTCACCGGCGCATCCGCCGAACTGGCGACGGCGCTGAACCAGCCGTCGACGGCCGGCTTCGCGGCTGCGCAGTTGGCGGAACGGCGCGAACTGGGGTTCCCGCCCGCTGCACGCGTCGCGAGCGTCTACGGCGGCAGCACCGAGGTCGCTAGGGCCGTTTCCTCACTCGACGAGCTTCCCGGAGTGGATACGCTGGGTACCGTCAGCGTGATGGGACCGCAGGGGCAGGAAGAAGTTCGCACCATCGTTCGCTTCACGTACGCGATGGGCCGTGATGTCGCCGCCGCACTCCGCGCTGAAGTGCTTCGCGCTGCTACGGGGCGACGTAAAGGTTCCGGCCGTCTGCGCGTGAAAATGGATGATATGGAACCGTTCGAAGGAGCCGAGGGTTCATGAAGATCGTATTCGCGGGATCTCCCGAGGTCGCCGTCCCCACCCTGCGAGCGCTCAGCGCTGAACACGACGTGCTCGCCGTTCTCACGCGTGAGCCGGCTCCTGTCGGCAGGCGGCGCACACGAACGGCCACGCCTGTCGCCGTCGCCGCACGCGAATTGGGCATTCCCGTCATCGAGTCGAACCGACCGGATGGGGACGTCACCGACCGTGTCGTGCAGCTGCGGCCCGACCTCGGGGTCGTGATCGCCTACGGCGCGATGCTTCGCAGTCCGCTGCTGAACGCGCCGAAGCACGGATGGGTCAATCTGCACTTTTCGGCGCTGCCGAAGCATCGTGGCGCGTCGCCATTGCAGAGCACGATTCTCGCGGGGGAACGTGAGGCAGGGCTCTCCGTCTTCCGGCTTGTGCCCGAGTTGGATGCGGGGGACGTCGTCGTCCAGCAGTCATCGCCGCTCGGTCCCGACGAAACGGCTGGCGAGGCCCTCGCCAGGCTCGCGCACGAAGGAGTCGGCGCCGTGGTGACTGCCGTGAACCACATCGGGGCCGGCACCGCAGTCTTCACACCGCAGTCGGGCGAAACCAGTTACGCTCCCAAGCTGACGCGGCAGGATGGCGAGCTCGACTTCACTCGGGATGCCGCATCGATATATGCGCGATTCCGTGGCGTCACACCCGAGCCCGGCGCCTGGACCAACACCGAAATCGGTGCTGTGAAAATACTGGCTATGCGACCGGTTGCCGAGTACGACGAGCAACGAACCGGCGTTGCCGCCCTCGAAGGGAAACGGGCTATCGTTACCACCTCCGACGGTGCGTTCGAGTTGCTTCGGGTGCAACCTCCCGGTAAGGCGGCTATGGACGGAGACGCCTGGCTGCGCGGTCGCGGTGGATTCGTACAGCTGCTGACTGCGGAGGAGGCGCAGTGAGCGCCAGATCGATCGCACTCGACGTCATCATCGAAGTCGCCGAGCGGGACGCGTACGCGAACCTACTGCTCCCGAAACGTATAGCCGCCGGAGCGCTCTCGGGTGCGGATGCTGCGCTCGCCACCGAACTGACCTACGGCGCACTGCGCTGGCAGGGGCAATACGACAGCGTGATTCGGCACCTCTCCTCACGAGACGCAGCGGACCTCGATCGCGATGTCGC